>JAWOKW010000252.1:0-6580 GCA_033854095.1 Candidatus Methanoperedens sp.
ATATTTTAAAGCAGATTAGAAATGGAGAATACATTAATCTTGAAAATGTGCGTATAACTGGAGAGTTCAATTTAAGCGAAGCAGATATTAAAACAATAGAAAACGGTATAAGTATAATAAATTCAACTTTTGAAAATGATGTTGATTTCTCCAACATAACTCTCGGAGCTTATATTTATGATTTTTATAGTTTTGACAAGACTACTTTTAATGCTGGTTGCGAATGGGACTGTCCTGCTGGACAAATAACTCATGCCGGTGCAGATATTGTCCAAGGGGGATATATATCAGGAAATGATCAATTTACTTATCAATCACCTTTTAGGGTTCAATGTGAGGGACCTCCTGAGAAATTGTATCTTGTTTGCAAAATTGATAATAATGATGCTGGCCAATGGTCGGGGCAAGTAAATATACCTTTATATTGATTCTGTGGGTCAATATTACTCAATGTATATAGCAGGTCTCATAGGAACTGCCAGACGGCTTTTCTTCTGAGGGTCGTATTCAGCAGCATCTTCACTGTATATCTCTATATCGCATTCTACAGCTTCACTTAAAAATTGCCGAGCTTCCTTTAAAGCAGATGTTTCATCAAAATCCACTTCAATTAAAGAGTCCATCAATTCTGCATCCATGCCCTGGATATCAGTGAGCACTTTTTGTGCGAATTTGGGCAGTTCCTTTACATGGCTTCTCATGGCAGGGTCGCCCATAAGCGCGCCCATCAGGTTTTTCATATCAAGCGTACTATCTCGTTTCATCAGTATAGCTTTCTTCAGGATGTTTCTTTTCCATGAAGCTGCTGTGTACAGTACTATTTTTTTTGGTTTTATTTTAATAAGCCTGAGTATCTCTTCTATATCACGAAGTGTATTGCTCGCTGTTTCTTCTGCAAGTTCAGCGCCCTTGTCAATAAGCGATGTATCCGCAAGCGGGAAGCTGGAAAGAGAAACAAAACCGCTCTCAAGCTCTTCATAGAGCTCCTCGCATATATGCGGCATGAAGGGTGCCATCAGTCGAATCCATGTTCTTGTGACCTGTTTTCTTGCAGCTTTTCCGCCGCGGCGCTCATACCATTTCATATCGTTCATCAGCAGATAGAAAGCATTCTGAACCGCTCTTCTTGTCTGTATTTTATCAAGTGCGTCCGTGGTTTCCTGTATCCTGCGCTGCAATCTGCTTAACATCCACTTATCAATGAATTTTAACTCGCCTGTATCCTCTGTGCTGGTAATATCATGTGCCATTTTATAGAACCGTTCGACCTGCTTGCTCGTGGATTCCACATCGTCCCTCCGCCAATCAGCGTCCTGCACATGCTCAGCGGTGCTCAGGATATAAAGTCGGGTTATATCAGCGCCGTACTCCTTAACTGCTGACTTTAATGTGAGCAAAGGTCCTTTGGATTTGCTCATTTTTTCGCCCTCAAGCGATACAAAGCCGTTGATCGCTATGGCACGGGGCCAGTACATCTGCGGGAATATGGCAACATGGTGGAAAAGGAAAAACAGGAGATGGTTAGGTATCAGGTCCTTACCTGAAGAGCGCAGGTCAACTGGATACCAGTAAAGAAAATCATTTCGCACGCTATTAATTATATCAAGGCCAATCCCTGTTTTTGCTGCGGTTTCATGCGCAGACCCAAGCCCGAGTAAACAATAGTTAAAAAAATCTTCTTTTAATTGTTCAGGCATGATGTTATCAAGGTATTTAGCTATAATATAATAGCTCATATATATTGTTGAATCACCGAGGGATTCAATCATCCACTCCTGGTCCCATGGAAGCCTTGTACCAAGCCCCTTTCGCCTTGCACAGGCTTTGTCTTTCAGCCAGTCTATCTTGTTTTCAAAATCCACTCTTATCTCGGGCGGGATTATCTGCATTTTTTCAAGGCATCTGTAAACATCTTCCTTCCATGCAGGGTCTGAATAGTTCAAAAACCACTGGTTCTCCACCATTTTTACGACGCAGGTGGCGCCGCATCTGCATATCACAGGCTGTTCACTGAATTCATAGAAGACATCTGCAATACCTTGAGCTTTGAGGTCATTCGCCAGCACATCTTTGATCTTTGAAACCGCCATGCCAGCATATTTCCCTGTGGTCTCTGTCAGCACTCCGCCGTGAAATTCCCGCCTGTACACGAGTTTTGTGGCTTCTTCTGCCTTTGGATCGCTCTGGTCTTTCACTTTCAGTGCAGAAATAGCATCGGCAGCAGGATACTTACCATATTCAGGTACTTTGATCAGGGAAATGGGCTGGATGGTCGAAACATCTTCTCTGATACCGTATTTTGTTAGATCCACACCTTTTAGGTCACGAAGTGCTAAATAATCATAAGGTGCATGGGCTGGAACGCTCATGACGATCCCGCTTCCGTTCTCAGGTCGCACAAAAGACGCTGGAAGTATCAGAACGATATAACTTGTGACCGGGTTTTTCACTTTTCTACCTATCAGTTCCTCGCCCAGAATATCCCCAACAAATGCTATTTTTTTATCTGTGAACTTAAGTTTTTCATAGGCTTCTTTACTCACTATCCAATTTTCGCCATTGACCGCGACTCTTACATAGATGTTTTTTGGGTTTACCCACAGGTTCGTAACCCCGAATACTGTTTCAGGACGCAGTGTAGCGCAGGGAAGGATGTCGCCATCGAGCTTGAATTTTATCAGCGTATAATCTATTATAGTGGCATCCTCTCCTTTCAGGATATCATGGTCTTCAACAGGATTTTCATCGTTCGGGCACCACCGAACAGGATGTGCGCCCTTTACGACCCGATTTTTACTTCTAAGAAGATTGAACTGCCATGTGATGAATTTTTGATAGTGCGGGTCAGTGGTCGTGAATTTTCTTCGCCAGTCAATTGAAAAACCAATGCTCCTCATGGCTGCTTCAGCTTCCCTGCTAAAATATCCCACTATTTGTAAAGGCGTCTGGATTGTATCAAGCACATCAAGAGGTATTTCGTGAAGTTGATGATATACCCGTATTGTTTCAGGGTGCTTTTTCTGTATCTGTTCAGCAAGACCAACGATTGGTGTCCCTGTGGCGTGGAATCCCATCGGGAACAGGACATTGCAGCCCTGCATTCGTCTGTATCGTGCGGTCACATCGCCGATAGTGAAGGTTCTGGTATGACCCGCATGGAGGTTGCCGTTCAAATAAGGATATGGAATGGTAATAAAAAATTTCTCTCTGCTGTCTGGTTCAGCGTGGAATATCCTGCTTTCGTCCCATCTACGCTGCCATTTTTCTTCTATTTGATGCGGGTTGTACCTTTCTTTCATCTTCCCTCTGCAATCCACGCCCAACAACAAGGTAATTCAAGATAAGCTTTACGAAACTACATCATGAGATCTTCAACTTAAGACTCTTTCAACATATTTTGTCAGATTTTTAGATCCCTATCCTATCATCACTGTGCTTACAGCCACCACAGTGCCTGCTGGAAGATCCACAGGATCATTGCACGTCATGGCGATATCACCATTCCTTGCTGCCATTTTTCCATTTATTTTCACAGTAAGACTTCCCATCTGGATTGTTCCTTTATTTGACGGAGGCTTCTGAAAGGGTCCGCCCTGCGGTATATGTGGAGGCATATTTGTTGCTGTCGAGCCCACGACAGCAGCAGGCATTCCCATGATTTTTACATCTGTGCTTAGGCTGCCGTTTATTATACCCATAAATGGATGGGGAAGAGGAGTGGGCACAGGTCCGCCCGGTGATGGGATTAATATGATATGAATATCTGTTGCAATTATCTGATCTCCCTGCTTTGCTGCTGGTTGACCCATTTTTATCACTTTAGACTTTGACCTTTATAAATTTTGGGTTGCTGTTTATTCCTTTGTCTTCCATCCCCTTGGATACGTGCCAGGTTCAAGCAACACCCGTTCGGTAGCAGCCACGATGCCAGTAGCTGCTTTGAATATCTCAAGGGACTTCATCTGCGCTTTACCATACGCCACTGCTTCTCCTTTTTGTGTGAAAATCGCCACCGGGTCTCCTTTCTCGATATTGCTCTCAACTGTGAGCACTCCAGGTGCTGCAAGGCTTGCTCCGTGGCAGAGCGCATCCACAGCATTATCCCTGATAACTATTTTTGGAAGATGTGAAAGCGCGAATTCCATTGGAAGTATCACTTTTCTCAATAATTCTTCATTGTTGTTCTCCTTCCACTCGACATATGCATCCTTGAGGTCATGGAGCGTGACCATGGTTTCATCTTCACGGAACGGACCGCTCTTTGTGCGCCGAAGCTCCTGCATATGTGCGCCTGTGCCCATCGCTAAACCCAGATCATTGCACAGCTTCCTGATATAGGTCCCTGCTTCGCATCCTACCATAAAAAGGACATTTTTACCTTCGAGCTCAAGGAGTTCAAGATAATATATGTTCCTTATCCGTGTCTCCCGTTTAACCGCTGATTTGATAGACGGCTTCTGATATATCTGCCCTGTGAACTCAGAAAGGGCGTTCTTTATCGTTTTTTCAGGTACCTCGAAATGGAGCTTCATGAGACAGACATACTCCTTGCCTGCTGTGAGAAGCGCATCCACGGCCCGCGTTGCATCCTCAAGCATGATAGGAAGCAGCCCTGTAACGTTAGGGTCAAGCGTGCCGCTGTGTCCTGCCTTTTCAAGCTCTAAAATTTTTTTCACCCATGATGTCACTTCATGGCTTGTCGGTCCGGCAGGCTTATCAAGGTTTATCGCACCTTTTTGAATGTATTCGTTGATGAGCCGCTGTGTGGGTTTTTTACCAAAGAGCTCATCTGTCACATCTTCTGATTTTATCAGGGTTTCTCTTTTTTTCTCGGAAGGTAGAAGCTTCATGCCAGGAAACCAATTGCTTTTATTACTATTTCACTTATCTCTTCTGGTTTCCATCTGCTTGAATCGATCACTATATCATACACAGACAGGTCTCTTATGTCGATATTATAATAATTAAGGTAGCGCTCTCGTTCGCACTCTTCCCTTTCCAAGGTTTCTGCCATCGCGACTGAAACAGCCTTGTTTTCCCTATATGCGATGCGCTCTGCTCTGACAGCATCAGGGGCTTTGAGCCAAACCTTGAGGTCAGCCTCCACAAGAAAACCAGAAAGCCTTCCTTCAAGAATTATATTATCTTTTTCTTTTGCGATCTTTTTTTGCATCTCATCGAGCTCACGGTCTATGTCCCCATTGCATTTTGCAAGTAAACCAAATTCAGCAAGGCACATGCATCGATCTTCAGCGCATTTCCTGAACACATCTCCTATCGAGATAAGTTCAAGACCGAGCTTTACAGACAATATTCTTGAAAGCGTGCTCTTTCCGCTGCCAGGAGGTCCACTGATAGTTATTCTCACTTACATACCGCCTATATTCAAAGCCTTTCTTGTTATCTGGCTTACAAGAATCGAGCATAAGAAGTACCAGAATAACCAGTACTGGATTGGCCCGAACAATCTATCATCCATTTTCTGTGTTCCCAAGAAAGGAAATACCATCGTAGGTGACGGGGAATAAATGTCAAGCCTGTTGTTTTCCAGTTTTGCTTCAAACTCCTGAGTTTTATCTCCTGTTTTAAGTATTACTTTAGTTTTCCCATCATTTAGACTGAGAGTAGAAATATCCTTTCCATCAGATATTGTTATTACACTGCCGTTACTACTTTTTTCGATTTTTGCATTTTTTACCCACTCAACGCTCTGAGTTTTTTCAAGAAAAGTTACCAGTTTGCTGCTGTCATTTACCGGTGTGTCGTCCCAGCTAAAATATACCGGAGTTACAACAGTATATGCCCAGTAGAACAGCGGGATTGATATGATGCTTATATATAGCATTGGCTTGAACTGCTGTTTCATCATTTCCATCTGGTCTCCGAGCATTTCAGTGCGCTGTGCTTCAAGTTTTTTCATTTTCTGGGCATTGTTCGTAAGTTGCGCCTGTTTGAACTCGTTCTGTATAATCTTCATCTTTTCCTGGACGCGCCTCATCAATTTCCAGTCCATCGTATATTTCTGGACAAGCGATGCATAAAGACCTGTTATCGCAGCAAGCGTGAAAATTATAATATACGATTCTTTTTCTGGGGTGAACAGGGTCAGTATGGGGTTTAACAATATACCAACTATATTGCCTATCACATCTCTCAAATTTGGAAATAACACAATGCCAAACAGCAGGAATACTCCAATGTATAATGCAATCCGTTCCAATATTTTCTTAATCATAGATCTCCAGTATTTTTTTGATATCTTCAAATATTTGTGATATTTCCTTACTTCCGTCTACAGTCCTGAGAAGGCTTTTTTTATTATAATACTCGATCAGGGGCTGTGTCTGTTTTTTATATACGATTAATCTATTCTTAACAGCCTCTGGCTTATCGTCATCGCGCTGGTATAGCTTCCCATTGCATGAGTCGCATATCCCTTCCCTGCATGGAGGAATGAAGAGCACATGATAACTGCTGCCACACACACACATCCTTCTTCCTGAAATGCGTTTTATCAGTTCCTCATCATCCACCTCAATATTCAATACAACATCAAGTTTTTTATTCGATTCCGTGAGTA
>JAWOKW010000253.1:0-2696 GCA_033854095.1 Candidatus Methanoperedens sp.
TTGAGATCCTCATCGGAGAAAAGCTCTCTGTCTCAGAAGAATACCGGGATATACTTCGGGAGAAAAAGGATGTTATTGAGCGTTTGGTTGAATTGATGGAGAATGGAAAACTCAAAATCTTTTTCCCGAAAAAAACAATCCACACAAAGATGTTCATCCTGGAACAGATACTAGATACCTCTAAAGATCAAACTCCTTTGGAATCGCTAAAAACGTCCCGTGTCGTAGTCAGCAGTGCAAATTTAACCGAAACGGCACAGAGAGCAACCCGGCAGACAAATTATGCTGTATTCTGGGATTTACCTGTAGAAGATCCTTACCTCCAACAGTTCTATGAGGATTATAATAAACACTTCCAAGGGGCAGAGCTCTTTATGGAAGACCTGATACAGTTGTTCCAGAAAGAGAAGGATATACCCAAACAACAGTTGATTAATGTATGGCTTGACCAAAATATGGAAAGTGGGTTAGATATAGACCTCGTACAGAATATCCAGGATATTTCACAACAATCGCTGGAAATCCCCTCAGAAACTGAGAAGGATTTTACAATAAAGCTTCCGGAAAAACCTGAAGCACTGAAGAAAGTGAAAAAGTTTCTATCTACATTAATACCTCCTACATCAAGTAACGATGTACGTGTTGATGCTGGCGCATACTTCTCATTTGTTCAAGAGAGCTGCGGAATTCCCCTTATGCGTGTAGATTTAGAAAAAGGTGAAGTGCGGTTAGGAATTGATGGCAAAGTGTTTTTATGCAACGAGCCTCTGCCCGATAAACAAATGGTAGACGGAGCCCTGGAGCACATCGAAGATTACATTAATACTGTGGATCTGGGACAAACAAGCGACCCTGTTTTTGTTAAAACCAGTATGTTCGAGGCTCTGCTCTACATATTATCTGCTCCATTTGCAAACAAGTACATGAAACTACGTCGACAAAAGCTCGGAATCGTAAATAAACGCGGTCCTAACTTTTTATTGATTTACGGTCCTTCAGGGAACGGCAAATCTTTCTTTATACGTTATTGTTTGCGTCTTCTTTCAGGACGCTTTATAGAGCCTATAGATGGGCAAAAAGACTTTAGAAAGGGAAAAATAAAGGACGCAGCGCTTGTCGGGACAGAATTTCCACTTATTTTCGACGATGTCAATTTTACGTCAAGTTCTGGAGTAGAGGAACTGCTCAAATCCTACTGGGAAGTCTGGTGGAAAGAAGATAAAGTGATGCCCCAGATTATTATGGTATCTAATTATTCAAACCTCAAAGAATGGGCAAAAACACGTGTCAAAAGGATAGATTTTGATGTGCAGTTCGATAGGAGTGATACTCGAAGCATGGAACAGCTATCAAAAATTCTGTCAGCTAATAATCCCATCTTCCACTGGTTCTCTTTCCTTTATATTGAGCATCTAAAGAACGGTGATATGGAATTTAGCGATGAGCTTTCTACGGCCCGCCTTGTTATGCAGGAGCTATATAAACATGCCCAGCGTCCGCTTCCAGAATTTTTCCCAGAAGCGCCTCTGGAAAAGATATACGATCCTGGACGGCGCGATTGGATAGAGCTCTTAAATCTCAAGAAGATAAAAGAGAAAAGGGAAAATGGGAAGTTGCAGATTGATTTTTCTAAGGACATGCCAGATTACGAAATTAGGAAGAAGCTGGGGCTAATTCCTCAGTCCATAAAACATAGAAGAATAGGTAATACGATAATCATTGAAAGTCCAGATGAATTTAATGCCTGGCTGGGAAGGGAAAGCAGTTCACACACCTCTTTCTTTTCCTATATTCAACGATTTTGGAAAACGAAAAGATAGCAGAGATGCATAGAATTATGCCTTTTAATTATTGAAGGCCGTAAGCAAATAGCTGAGTAGCAAAAATTTATTTAATCTCAATCTTTTTCCCTTCCTCAGGCAACACTACCTTGTATTCTTTCAAGTTCTCAACAAAGAATTCAGGATTCTCAGTATGCACAGGCAGAACAATCTTTGGGTTTATTTCTTTCACTATTCTCAGAAGTTCGCTGGCAGACGCATGTCCTGAAGCATGATATCCTCTCTCAAATTCTGGCATTTCTTTGCCATCCTTCTCAATTATTTTAAAACCTCTAACTCTGAATTTAAAACGTTGCAGCCAGTTCCAAAGTCGCTGGAAGTCTATAACCTGCTCTTCGGTATACGCCTCGCTGCTTGAATAAATATATGTTCCACCATCAGGCTTTATATCTAAAAGATGCTTTATGTCCCAGAAGCTGAAACAGAGTATGTAGCTCTCAGGGGCTTTTGCAACATCTCTCGGATCGATAAGCTGCCCATTGTAATTTTCATGTATCTGTTTCTCGAAAGCTAAACGTGATGCTTTCAAATCTTTGTAGATAAGTAAATCACGCATCCTATCCTTGTTGTCAACGCATTTCATCGCCTCAAGCACATAAGCATCTTTTGCCAGCACTACAAGCTTTCTCCCTGACTCTTTTGCTATCCTCATAAAAGTATCAAGCCTTTCAAAGTTACGCGGTGAGAAATCAGCGATAACAAGTCCTTTCTCATCGAGGGTAGCACCCAAGCATGTTTTATAAACTTCCTCTTCAGACTCCTCTCTATCCTGTCTTCCGATGCGTGTACCTTCTATAATAAGCATCTTTGGATCAAGACTTCTTGCCTCTTTTACAAATCTCTCTGTTTTATCAT
>JAWOKW010000254.1:0-16366 GCA_033854095.1 Candidatus Methanoperedens sp.
CCCATTGATTTTACTTTGATACCTTCAACCTTGCAGAGGATTGCATGTGAAAACTCATGTACTACAAGGGTTACAATCAACGCGATAATCCCGTACCCAAGAGGTATGTATTCATTAACGCCTGGAATAAGGAAGATATTGCGTGGCTCATTGAATTTACCTGGAAGCGGGACAGTACTCGTCTGGAATGACACAATAATCGAGTAGTCGATAACCAGTATCAGTATGAACATTGCAACCATGCCTATGAGCATTGCAGGAAGACCGATGCTTGCAAAGAGCCTCCAGAACCTTTTAGGAATAGCAAGCATGTCAAGAAAACCCTGCCCTCTTGTGGTGCGAATCATCAGTATCGGACCGTAAGCTGTGATATTGTACCTGCTCAATATGCCGCGCTTATCAAGGAACATGACAAGCAGCCAGTAGAGTAAAAATACGAAAAGAATAAGATTAAGGTAATTCAACTAACAATCTCCCTGGTATTATTAAATATGTTGCGCATATAGTGTTTTTGGGTGACTTAATGTTCTCGGTCATATATATAACCACAGGAAACATGTGAATTTTTTGGGAAAATTAATAATTCTTAACTTGTTCTTAACTTTATTTAAATACTATTTTTAGTTATTACTAACTAATGGATTGGAAGAAATTTGCATGGCTTAAACGTGGTAAAAGAAGAATCGACGTACTACGTTTATTGGATAATAAAAGGTGAATTTATTGTAGCCATAATCCTTAACTTTATATTAACTTATTATTAACATTAACGGTTTTAGTAAATTAAAACTCCTGATTAGAATAAGATTAATGTAATTTAGAGTATTCCTTCAGCAGTCTAAGTAAATTATTAAATATGCAATGCATATTAAGCTTTTGGTAACTCAATGTTTTCAATTGTATATATCACTGCTGGCAGTCAGAAAGAGGCAAAGAACATCGGAAGGAAACTTATCGAAGAAAAGCTTGCAGCATGCGTGAATATTTTTCCGATCACTTCGATTTTCAGATGGAAGAATGAGATTGAAGAGGCAAATGAATTCGGGATTATAGTCAAGACAAAAACAGATAAAGTAAAGCAAATTGAAAAGAAGATAAAGGAAATACACAGTTATGAAGTACCGTGCGTTATATCTTTTAAGATGGATGAAGGCTCAGAAGATTATCTTAAATGGATAGAGGAGTCAGTTGAACGTCGATAGATAAAAAGGTAAATAGCGAATGAAAATCCTTATAATTGGCAACAGTACCCGCAGTGTGGTGTGCTCTGCCAGAAAAGCAGGATATACTGTCTATGCCCTTGACCGCTTTGGCGATGTGGATATGCTTACATGTGCGCACAGGGCTGAATTTTTTGAAGGTATGCCTGAAAAAAGATTATACGAACTTGCAGCCTCCTTTGGCAAGTTCGATTTCGTTATACTTGGACCTGGTTTTGAGAAGCTTAAACTTGGAAATACCCTGAACAACAGGCTGTCTGTGATCGAAGAGGTCAATGATAAGTTGAAAATCACAGAAAAATTAAGCTCAATTGGCATGCCTCATCCTGAAACCCGAACGCTGGAAAAAGCTTCAGAACTTGAGTTTCCTCTTATGGTCAAACCGCGCTTTGGGTCAGGCGGTATAAGGAACCTGCTCATCAGGAGCGCTGAAGAATTGGTAGCCTTTAAGGATAGAAATGATGCTGATGAGTTCATAGTGCAGGAATTCATAGAAGGAATACCTTGCAGCGCTTCCTTAATAAGCACTGGAAGTAAAGCAGCGGTAATCGCTTTGAACGAACAGTTGATAGGTGTTCCATGGCTTACAAGAATGCCATTTGCCTACTGCGGCAATGTCACACCCTTTCATACAAAATTCAATAATGAAATGATACAATATGCAACACGAATCGCCATAGAATTCAATCTTGTAGGTTCAAATGGCGTTGATTTCATAGCGACTGAAAAAGGGGTATTCGTCATTGAAATAAATCCTCGTTTTCAGGGAAGTCTTGACACAGTGGAGCTTTCTACTGGGATTAACATTTTTGATTCACATGTAAAGTCCTTTGCAGGCAAACTTCCAGAACCAGCTGAAACTATATGTTTTGCTGCAAAAGCGATTGTGTATGCAAACAGTAACATAACAATAGATAAAAAAATCTCAAAAATACTTACTGAGTATATGGGCAAAGGCAGAGCCACTGACATTCCGCAGGAGGGATGGGCTGTCAGACCTGATGAACCTGTTGCCACATTAATTGAAACTGGCAGGACACGCAAAATAGTCTTTGATAAAATCAGCACATCAGCCCGCCATTTAAGTGCTGTGACGGAAGTTTAATGTGATATAAAGACATAAATAATATGGTGATTTTTCTGGTTGATTTAAATGACCCTGTTATAAAAGGCTATCTAATAAGACTTGTTGGTGAAGAGGGATTTAAAGTCGTACAGAACATGCCTGAAGGCGAGGTCACAGATGAAAAAATCGCTGAGGTGACAGGCGTTTTATTGAATATTGTCAGGCGAACTCTATTCATATTATATGAGAACAGGCTTGCGATATATCGCAGAGTAAGAGATACTGACAGCGGCTGGCTGACGTATCTATGGAGACTCGATCTCTCAAATCTTAATCGACAACTTGAGCTGGAATCCCAGAAGCTTTTAAGGAATCTGAAGGCGAAGCTTGAATATGAAGAAGGCAAGGTATTTTACACATGCAAAAACCAATGCGACCGCTATCTTTTTGAAACTGCTGCTGAGCTTGAGTTCATCTGCCCGGTATGCGGCGAGGAATTGTCATACCAGGATAACGAAATGATAATAAAAGCCATGAAACAGAGGATTTCAGAGCTTGAAGAAATGAATTCTGGTGTTCCTGCTTGAATCAAGAAGATGCATTAGAACTGCTTATTGAAGCCGGCTGTTCTTCTAACGTAATTGATCACTGCAAAGCTGTGGCTGAATATGCCAGGAAAATAGCGATAGATATTAAAGAGTGCGCTGAAAAAAAAGGGACTTCTATAGATATCGATATTGATGCTGTCTTTTTAGGCGGTATGCTCCATGACATAGGCAGGTCTAAGACACATGGCATCGACCACGCTCTTATGGGTGCAAGAATAGCAATAGAAAACGGATTGAGCGATAAACTGGTAAATATTATAGAACGCCACATAGGCGCAGGCATTACTAAGGAGGAAGCTGCTGTCCTCGGACTTCCTGAGAAAGACTATTTACCTGTTACGATTGAAGAAAAAATAGTCGCACATGCTGATAACCTTATTCATGATGGAAAGGTCGGTACTATAGACACGCTGGTCCTGAGCCTGCGGAAAAAAGAGCTTGATGAGAGTATAATCCAGCGCATCATCGACCTGAATGATGAGATTTGCTCTATGATGTGTTAGCTATTTTTTTGGTCAATGCGTTTTTAATTAAGTCCACGTATTCTTCTTTCAGAGAATATATGGTTGGTGTTTTATATGATTGCTTATATACATGGAGAATGCCGAGTTTTGAGTGAATATAGCCAAGTGTTGATGCCACCGCACTGTAGGAAACTTTGAATTTTTTGTTAATCTCGTTGTATAACAGGTCTACAGTTACCTTCTTTAATTTTAACAATACATCAATTACAAATTCTCTGATACCGTCTATATCAAGCTCAAGATATATTTCTATGCGTCTTTTTATTCTAAGTTTAACTGATTCCATTGTGCCACCTTAAAATAAAGCTTTCTTCTATCATTCATATTATGCTTTTTCCAATTATATCAAACTTCCGATGTGATATTTTTATATATATCCAGAACGTAGAGGAAAAAAGGAGATACAAATGATTGAGATTACAGATGCTGCTGCGGCAGAATTGAAGCAACTGCTTGAAAAAGAGAAAAAAAGCGACTATGGATTACGTATTTTCACAGCAGGAATAGGCTGCAGCGGCATACAATACGGTTTGACGCTTGAGAAATCCCCAAAAAAAGAGGATGATGTATTAGAAAGTAATGGGATAAAAATATTCTTTGATAAAAACATTCAGGATGATATAAGCGAGTTGAAAATCGATTATATAGACAATGATTATGGAAAAGGTTTCATTGTAGATAACCCTGATGCTCGATGCGGGTCAGGATGCGGAAGCTGCGGGTGAGTGAATGTTCCCAGGCAAGGGCATAAATCCCAAAAAGATGGCTTCTATGATGAAGCAGATGGGGATTAACATCAATGAGATAGAGAATGTAGAAGAAGTTATCATACGCACGCCTGAAAGGGATATCATCTTTAAGGACGCCCAGGTCACGATAATGGATGCCAAGGGTATGAAGACCTATCAGATTGTTGGGACGCCCCAAGAAGTTGCGCGCGAGGTCAAGATACCAGAAGAAGATATCAGGCTTGTGATGGAACAGACCAAATCAAGCGAAGCGGACGCTAAGAGTGCGCTCAGGGAGACAAAAGGGGATATCGCTGCTGCTATTATGAAACTCAGCAAATAAAAAAATTGTGATGTAAAACATCACATCACGTTTTTACTGTCCTTCCATGAACGGACTCTTAACACCTGTCAGGACCGCCATGACGCGCACTCTTCCAGTGAGCTGGTCATCCACCTTTGCGCCCCAGATGACTCGCTTTGTGTTGGGGACCTTGTCCATGATCAATTCGCCTGTGACAGCGACCTCTTCGAGAGTAAGGTCTTCGCCTCCCACGATATGTATAAGCACACCGTATGTGGCAGACATATCAGAGATGTCAAGCAGTGGAACTGCAAGCGCCTGTGAGACAGCTTTCGACACCCTTTCCTCGCCATCTCCTTCGCCGATGCCTATGGCAGATATTCCACCGCGCTCCATGACCGCGCGAAGGTCTGCATAGTCAAGATTGATAAGGCTTGGCTGTGTGATGGTCTCGGTTATGTTCTTTACGAACGCACCCACAAGTGCATTTGCTACAGCGAGCGCCTCTTTTAACGGAAGGTTGCCTGCTACTTCTCTTAACTTTGAGTTATCAATAACGATTGTTGAGTCGCAGCTCTCTGTGAGAGCCTGAATCGCTTCCCTTGCTTTTTCTCTTCTGTACTGCTCGATCTTGAAAGGAATCGTAACGCATGCGATTGTGAGCGCTCCTACGCTTCTTGTCACTTCAGCTACTACAGGTATCGCCCCAGTACCTGTTCCTCCTCCCAACCCGGCTACAAGGAATACAAGGTTCGTTCCCTCTAATTCAGCTTTTATTTCCGCAAGATTTTCCTTTGTCGCCTGGGCGCCCATTTCTGGATATCCCCCGCATCCATGTCCCTTGCATAACTTCTCACCGAGCAAGATCAGTTTATCAGCTTTACTCAGTGTACTCAGATGATTCACATCAGTATTAGCTGCGATTATCCTGCCGCCAGCCATTCCTTTTTCTGCTATCCAAGTCGTAATATTGCATCCTGCTCCACCCAGCCCGACTACGGCCACAGACGGTTTTGCAGTCTTTACAAGCTCAGCTAACTTTTCGTTAACCATATTAATAGCCTCCTGACTAAATTGTGGCTGCTCTCATAATGCTTTTTAAGTATATAGATATTATCGATGACCGGCTGCCTCAGCTATAAGTTTTCCCAGCTTCCTGCATTCTTCTATACCTTCAGCTTCAGGCATGCGCTTTATCCTTAAAGGAGGCTCAAGCACGTTCATGCCGTAACTCTTAAGCATCTTAGTTATCACGCCTGCGGCTTCCCCGCTCCAGCCGTATGAACCGAATGCAGTTCCTAATTTGCCTTTAAGTGGAAGCTTTGCAAGACTTTCCACGTATCTGATAACCGTTGGCATAGCTGCTCCTTTGTATGTGGGAGAGCCTATGGCTATGGCGTCTACTTTTTCCACATCGGTCGAGGAAGCATTTTCTACTTTCTTGATTACGACCTCAAGTCCTGCTTCCCTTGCTCCATCCTCTATTGCTCTTGCCATGATGCCTGTGTTGCCAAAGCCAGTGCCGTATATTATTGCCAGTTTTGCCATGTTTTCACCTCAGTCTACCTTCCTGAACATTTCCTGCGGCGCATTGCATATCGGACATCTCTCAGGCGCTCTGCTCTCCACAGTGTTGCCGCAGATCGAACATACATAGTAATCGACTTCCTCGTTCTTGCCAAGGCTATCGATCGCCTTTTTGTAGAGAGCAGCATGGATCTTCTCAACCTTATTCGCCACATCAAGGCTCAGGATTACTGCGTCAGAGGCTTTCTCTTTTTTCGCTGCCTCTATGAACTTTGGATACATATCCCTGAATTCTGCTGTCTCTCCTGAGAGCGCGCTCTTCAGGTTATCCAAAGTTTTACCAACTGCGCCCATCACTCTTAGATGGTTGAGCGCATGTACGGTCTCTGCTGCTGCTGCGGCTCGAAACAGCTTGGCTACCTGCCCGTAACCATCCTGTTCTGCCTTTTCTGCAAAGGCAAGATATTTTCTGTTCGCCTGCGATTCTCCTGCAAAAGCTTCTTTCAAATTATCCTGCGTTGTCATATTTTCCACTCATATAGATAATTTCTGCAATTGAAGATATATTTATCTGTACGCAGGTGTATTGGATTTCATGTGTGAACGACTTGAGATCATTCTTGAAGAAAAAAGCGGTATAGAAATAAAAAATAAATTTCCGCCCTCTAAGGAAACAGGGTATAGCGTTCATGAACATGGACAAATATCAGATAAAACTCTTCCCATTTATATAAGCATAGGAACAATAACCCGGATTAAACAACATGCTCTTGAAGATACGAAAAGAGAGCTTGGCGGCATGCTTGTTGGAGAAGTAAATGGACATAATGGCAGGAACTATGTGAATATAACCGCCTGCATACCAGCACAGTACACAAGCCAGAGCAGTTCAAGCATTACTTTTACGCATCAGACATGGGAGCAGGTATTCAGGACAATGGATAAGGAATATCCAGATAAGACGATTGTAGGATGGTATCACACACATCCGAATTTGGGGGTTTTCCTTTCTAGAGATGATTTATTTATCCATAAAAATTTCTTTAATCAGGAATGGCTTGTAGCATTTGTAATCGATCCAGTTAAAAATTATAATGGATTTTTCAACTGGAATAATGGAGAAATAATAAAATCGGGCGGATATTACAGTTACTATTAGGAGAGGCAATATGGCAAAAATATGGTCACAAAATGAAGAATTCGACTTTGAAACTGCAAGAGATTATGCAAGCAAACTTGTACTGCTTGGTTCTGCAGAAAGAGCAGGAATATTCGAAGCTCTCTCTGAGGAAAAAGATATAGCATCCCTGAAGCGTTCGCTCAATGCTGATGGGAGGGCGCTGTTCATCGTGCTTGAGGCACTTCGGACTATGGGATATATAAACAGGAAGCATGACAGGTATATCATAGCTGAAAGAGCACGACCTTTATTCCTTGAGCACGGCAAGGAGCATATTGGAGGTTCTCTTCCTCACTTTCTCGATATAATGAAAGCATGGCTTGAGCTTCCGGAAATAATCAAAGGGGCAAAGCCTGACAGAACAGAGCGTGATGTAGCAGCTTTCATGAATGCCATGGCATCAAAGCCTGATAAATTCGTAGAGGAGGTCGTAGAACGCTGCCTTAAAAGGAAAAGTGATGCAAGAAACGTACTTGACCTTGGAGGTGGACCTGGCAAGTACTCAAAAGCCTTTGTCAGCAGGGGCTTGAATGCAGTACTTTATGATTTGCCAGATACCATTGATTATGTCAGAACCCAGTTTGGGCTTGAGAATATTAAGAACCTGAAGCTCACGAAAGGAGATTTCACGAAAGATTTTGTGAACGAATTCACAGGAGAATCATTTGATATTGTTTTCATGGGCAACATCTGCCATATATATTCAGAAAAAGAGAACAGGACGCTTATGAGGCGTGCCAGCCTTATTTTGAAAAGTAATGGGATGATAGTCATAGAGGACTTTGTTCGAGGAAGGAGCCCGATGGCAGAAATGTTCGCCGTGAACATGCTGGCTAACACTGAGAGCGGCGGTACATATACTGAAGTGCAATACAGGGAATGGCTCAAAGATAGCGGCTTTTGCGAAATCGAAATAATCGATCTTGATGAAAAGAATAGCCAGCTTATCACAGCTTTTTTGGAATAGCCATCATGTGCGGAATCGCAGGAGCATCAGGAAAAGACTCAGAAATTCTGGTCAGAAGGATGCTTGAAGTACTGAAGCACAGGGGCCCGGATTGCAGCGGCATACATTCCACAGGCGATCTTTCAATAGGCAGCGTCCTGCTTAAAATCACAGGTGACAGGAAGCAGCCCATATATGATAACTGTGTGCTGGCATACAATGGTGAGCTCTACAATTTCAGGGAGATAGCAGAAAGATTTAATATAACAACAGGCTCGGACAGCGAAGTGTTTTTTGCTCTGATCAAATCAAAAGGCATAGAAGCAGCTATCAAAGAGCTTGATGGGGATTATGCCTTTGCTTATTCCTCAGATAAGGAACTCAAGCTTGCGCGCGACCCGGCAGGCGTGAAACCTCTTTATTATGGTCATACAGACGGGATATTTGCGTTCGCTTCAGAAAAAAAGGCACTGCGTGCAATCAACATCAGTCAAATTTATACTCTTTTGCCAGGACATGTTCTTTCTCAAAAAAGCAGTAGTATAACAGAAAAAAAAGTGGCAGGGTTTGAACTCGGAGAGGGGATCACTGATGAAAATATCGCTTCAGAAAGCTTATTCAATGCAATAGAATGGGCTGTAAAAAAGCGCAGTTATAAGCCATCAGCAATTGCGTTCTCAGGAGGGCTTGATAGCTCTCTCATCGCTGCACTGTCTCTGGGTTCAGAACTTTACTCAGTCGGCATGACAGGTTCGCATGACATAAGCCACGCAAAAAAAGCAGCAGTTGAGCTTGGACTTGAAGATAAGCTTCACCTGCATGAGTTCACATCACATGACCTTGAGTCTGCTCTTCCTGATGTGATGAACGCAGTTGAATCAGCAGACCCGTTCAGGGTAAGTATAGCAGTGCCGTTGTTTTTTGCATCACAGGATGCGCATAACGATGGTATCCGTGTGATGCTTTCAGGACAGGGTGCTGATGAACTTTTTGCTGGATATAAGAGGTATGAATCCATGAACTCAAACGAACTTGAAGGCGCGCTCTTAAACGACCTTAACAATATAGCAGAGAACAATCTTGAAAGGGACGATGCTGTCACAATGGTGAATGCTGTTGAACTCCGTGTACCTTACCTTGATAGGGAAGTTGTGGAGCTTGCTTTGAGGATTGTTCCAGGGCTCAAGGTGCATAATGGGGTGCGAAAATACATACTTCGCCTTGCTGCAGGGAAAGTCCTGCCTGATGACATAGTCTGGAAAGAAAAAAAAGCAGCGCAATACAGCAGCGGGGTTTATTCTGCACTTCGTGCGCTTGCAAAGAAGAACGGGTTCAGAGAGGCTGGAAGCTACCTTGAGAACATAAGTATAGTTTTCAAAAAAAGGAGGTGAATATAATGATCGAAGATGGGACAAAAGAAGAAGATAAAGAAAATGAAGATAGGAAAAATAAAAGACCAGACCTATCTAAACTCGAAAGAGATATTGGATGGGAAGGCAACATAGACGGCGGAAGTTGTTAGAGCAAATTTCTTCCCCAGAATAGCAAAAACTTATAACCAAGTTCATCCAATTAACTATTGGAGTGACTTAGTATGAACAAAAGTAATTTAATTTTGATTATATCTGGAATACTATTTATATTAGCAGTTAGCGGTTGCACTCAACAACCACCTGTACAACCGCCTGTGCAGCAAACACCAGCTAACGAAACACCTGCACAGACTGCAATACAGCAGCCGGCAATTAAACTTTCTGCTGAAAATTATATCGTTGATAGTAAAGGAAAAACTCTATATTTGTTTGCAAGGGATGTTATGGGAGACAGCAAATGCACAGGCGGCTGTCTTAATATCTGGCATGTTTTCTACCAGGAAAATATAACTGTCTCTTCTGGACTTAACACCTCTGATTTTGGGACAATTACAAGAGATGATGGAAACAAACAAACGACCTATAAAGGCTGGCCATTATACTATTTTTCCAATGATATAAATCCAGGTGATATTAAAGGAGATGGAGTGAACAAGATATGGTTTGTCGCCAGACCAGATTATACGGTTTTTGTCGCTGATAAAGACAATATGACATTCATAGTCGATGCTAATGGCGATACCCTGTATAGATTTAATAATGATATGCCAGGCGTGAGCAATTGTAAAGGTAACTGTCTGAGGAATTGGCCTGTTTTCTATGCTGAGAATATTGTTGTGCCATCTATAATGAATACTTCAGATTTCAATGTTATTAACAATAGCGAAGGGTTTAAACAAACAACTTATAAACAAATGCCACTATACCACTATATTAACGACACAAAACGTGGGGATACGAATGGTCAGGGAGTGATTAACGCCTGGTTCGTTGTGGAACCTGGTGCTGCTCCTTTACGTGCAGTCACTACTGCAACCGCTACACAATCCCCTGTTCCAACACAAACCACAACAGGTGGAGGGTACTGATAACTGAGAGTGAGGTTTTATTGTGGTCAGGTCGAATCTTGATAAGATTTTTAATCCTAAAAGTATCGCAGTAGTCGGAGCAAGCGATGAAAAAGGTTCGGTGGGATATGTATTGATGAAAAATCTCACAGAACAGGGGTATGCAGGCAGTGTTTATCCTGTTAATATCCATAAACCCGAGATTCTGGGCTTAAAAGCATATCAGAACGTGGGCCAGCTTCCAGAAAGCGTAGACCTTGCTATAATAGCTACCCCTGCTAAAACAGTTCCTGATGTGGTTGAGCAGTGCGGCATGGCTAAAATAACAGGCATAATCATAATCTCAGCAGGTTTTAAAGAGATCGGGCAGGAAGGCAAAGCCTTAGAGAAAAAAATCCTTGAGATAAAGAAAAAGTATGCTCTTCGGATCATAGGACCGAACTGTCTTGGCATCATCCGTCCAGGCATCAATCTCAATGCAACATTCGTATCTAAAATGCTAAAGCCAGGCAGTATCGCGTTCATCTCCCAGAGCGGTGCACTGGGTTCAGCGATACTTGATCTGGCAGACCATGAAAATATCGGCTTCAGCCATTTTGTTTCAGTCGGTTCAATGATAGATGTGGATTTCGGTGACCTGATAGACTATTTTGGTACTGACCCGCAGACAATGAGCATACTGATGTACGTGGAAGGGATAACTGATGCGACAAAGTTCATGAGCGCAGCAAGGCACTTTGCAAGAACAAAACCCATCATCATGGTAAAGGCAGGAAGGTTTGGAGAGAGTGCAAAGGCAGCAGCCTCGCATACAGGTGCGCTCACAGGCGAGGACATGGTATATGATGCAGCCTTTAAACGCGCTGGCGTAATGCGGGTTGAGGAGATCGCAGACCTGTTCAACTGCGCAGAAGTTCTGGGCAAGCAATCTCTTCCAAGAGGTCCGAACCTTGCCATTATTACCAACGCAGGCGGACCAGGCGTAATGGCTGCTGATGCGCTCATAGCAAGAGGTGGGAAGCTTGCTAAGCTGGGTCCAAAAACAATGGAGATACTTAACAGCATTTTACCTCCATACTGGAGCAAAGGCAACCCTATCGATATCCTGGGAGATGCTTCAGCAGAGAGATATAAACTTGCGGTTGAAGCATGTTTTAAAGATGAGAACGTCGATGGTCTATTGATAATCCATACACCGCAGGGCATAACCAATCCCGCTGACGTTGCAAGGGATATTGTGGAGCTATGCAAAACAGATGGTTCTTACAAGACATACCTGACATCGTTCATGGGCTATGAGCAGGTAGAAGAGGCAAACCGTATTTTTACTGAAAATGGCATTCCTACATATTCCACGCCTGAGCAGGCAATTGATACTTATATGTACATGCATCAATATAAACGCAACCTTGAACTACTCTATGAAACACCTGCAGAACTGCCTGTGGATAGCATTCCGCCCAAGCGCCCTATAGTGATCATCCTGAGAAACGCTGCAATGGAAAACCGCGAAATATTGACCGAAGCCGAATCAAAGCAAATACTAGATTATTATAATATTCCTGTTGTTAAAACCTTTGTGGCAGTAACAGCAGATGAAGCAGTTGCCTGTGCAGCACATATAGGCTATCCTGTTGCTCTTAAGATCCTTTCGCCCCAGATAGTCCATAAAACAGATGCTGGTGGAGTAGCGCTTGATGTTGATTCTGACACAAAAGTTCGTGAGTCGTTCGACAAAATCATACGCAACGCCAAAGAATATAATCCGAATGCACAGATTCACGGCGTTACAGTCCAGCGCATGATTCCTAAAAAGGGATATGAAATTATTCTCGGCGCCAGAACAGATCCACTTTTTGGTCCAGTGATCATGTTTGGAAGAGGGGGAATAGACATTGAACTTTATAAAGATGTAGCAATCGGGCTTCCACCTTTGAACCAGATATTAGCCAGACGGATGATAGAAGAAACAAAGATTTATCAACTGCTGAAAGGCTACAGGAACCTTCCACCTGTGAATATCAAACTTTTAGAAGAGATAATAGTGCGTTTCTCTCAATTGCTCGTTGATTTTCCTCAATTAAAAGAGATCGAGATCAATCCACTGTTGATAAATGAAGAAAAAGCATTCGCCCTTGATGCCCGTGGGGTTATAGATAAAGAGCGTGTGTTTGCTAAACTTGAACCCTATGAACATCTTGTGATAAGTCCATATCCTGAAAAATATAAAAGTCTCTGGAAGCTCAGAGACGGAAGGACGGTTATTTTGAGACCAATAAAGCCGGAAGATGAACCGCTGTGGCTTGAGATGCTCAATAACTTCTCAGAGGAATCGATACGTTTCAGGTTCTTTGGAAATATTAAAAAGCCGGTAGCTCACGAATTCAGTATCCAGTACTGCAATATAGATTATGACCGAGAGCTCGGTATTATCGCTGAACTGGAAGATGATGGACAGAGGAAAATGCTGGGCGTTGTCAGGCTTATTGTCGAACCTGATAAGAAAAGCGGTGAAATCGCCTTTGGGATCGCTGACCCGTGGCAGGGGCTGGGTCTTGGTTTCAAAATGGTGGATTACATGATCGAGATATGTAAAGACAAAAAACTTGAGATAATCCGTGCTTCGATGCTGAAAGATAACTATCGGGCGATCAAACTTATGAAGGAAATGGGATTTGCTCTTGAACCCATGGATGACGACACCATGAATGCTGTTCTGAACCTGAAAGAAGAAGAATTCTTAAGCCAGAGTACATCGCAAAAAGGCATGGAAGAACCACAGACAGTGCAAGCAGAGGCTGTGCAGAGCTGATTGATTCTTCCCCAACTATGCGGTGATAAAAATTGATAAATGATGTAAGAGCAGGAAACATCATCAAAAGTTCCAACTGGCTTGCTGAAGAAGAAAAAATACAAAGCGTCGCAATTGATTTAGAGGGATTCAAAAAACAAACAACCAATCATGTTATTTCAAAACTTGAGGAATATAAGAAAGAAATCCTGAATGAACGCATTCGACAGACAGAGATCAAACAGAAGTATGGCATTAAATCACTAAATCATCTCATAGTGAAGCTGGATGGTGAGTTGATATCGCTTTACAGCAGGAAGGAATCTGGAGAGAATGTTGATCTTGCTATAAGGAATAAGGAAGAAAGAAAAGTTGAATATGAAACGGCACTTGTTGTGCTTAAGGATGAGATACTGAAGGAAAAAAGCCTCACTATGAGCATGCCGCGTTTTGTCGGGATTATCAGGGTAATACCTTCAGATAAAATCGAAAAAGCAATGCAGAGGGATGATGAGATCGAGCGTACAGGCATGGAAGTAGCAATGGAATATGAGAGAAGAAACGGGAGAGTTCCTGAGGATGTCTGTGATCAGGATTTAGGTTTTGACATTCGCTCAACAGATGCTTCCGGCAAGATGCGATACATCGAGGTCAAAGCACGGGCTGAAACTGGCGCTGTGGCTCTGACCCAGCCTGAGTGGTTCAAGGCTCTACGGTTTAAAGATGATTACTATCTGTATGCTGTAATGAACGCTGGCGGAAAGCCACGGCTCTATATCATCCAGAACCCATCAGAGAATTTAGAGCATGAAGAGAAGGTTGAAGTCGTGAGAGTTATTGTGCCGTTCAAAGAGATAATTGAAAAAGGAGAGGAAGCAGAAAGATAGTGTGAGACAATATGAAGACATTAGAAGAGATAAAAAATATCCTTGAAGCACATAAAGGACGATTGAAAGAAAGATTTGGGATAAAAGAAATAGGGATATCTGATGTTTTTGATCTGCTGAGGTTAGAGCGGTCTCTTCGCAGGCTTTTGAGATGCAAGGTCGATGTGGTGAGAAAACAAGCGATAAGAGAAGAACTGAGGGATAGAATCTTATCTGAGGTTATTGAAATATGAAGAGAGATTATATATTTTTTATAAAAGATATACTGGATGCAATAGATAAGATCGATGAATGGTGATATCTTGAAAATAAATGGTCTTATCTGGTATGAAAAAATTATTGATAAACTTGAACGAAAACATAATGTCCAACAATATGAAGTACATGAGGTTTTTACCAGTATTCCAATGTTTCGTTATGTTGAAAAAGGGATGCATCCAAATGAAAATATATATGCAGCGCTTGGTCAGACAAAGGCTGGAAGGTATTTGATTATATTCTTTATATACAAAATAGATAAACATGCATTTGTCATATCCCGCACGGATATGACAAATGCAGAGAGGAAGAAGTATGAGCAAAAATAGAAGTTCTATATCAAAAGCACAAAGCTATGAAGAAATTGGTGAATTCTGGGATACACATGACCTATCTGTTCACTGGGATGAAACAGGACCTGCTGAATTTGAAGTCGAAATAAAATCTGAAGTAATATATTATGCAGTTGACAAACAATTATCAGCAAAGATTCAGGAATTTGCCAGAGGGCGCGGTGTATCTCCAGATACACTTTTGAATTTGTGGCTTCAGGAAAAATTACAGGAGCAGAATGCTTGAAATAGAAAAAAGCATTATCGACATCGAAAAGGGTATAGCAGAATTGGCTTTAAGATTCAAGAATCATCCTGAAATCTTTAAGCGAGAGGAAGATTTGCACTATGAATTTCATGATATTTTATTGAATATAATTAAAAATGAATTAAGAGTGCGATGGGAATATCCTACTTTATTCGAACAATATGAATCTAATGAATCTAAAAACCTTTTAGAGATAAAAAAGGATGATGGAACAACAGGTTTTTTTGATGTAGCTTTAATTTATGATACAATAGATAAAATACCATCTGCATTTGAATTTAAACTTGATATAGATAATCTGGGGAATAATGAAAAAATAGATTTTAAGAAGTTCCTTTCTCATGCTGTTTCTGATTTTGAGAAACTTTCGAATCCATTCAATCGGGTTCAAAATGGGTATATTCTATATTTTTTGAAAAGTTATATATTCAGATCAACAAATGCTCGTCTAGAAGTTAAAAAAGAAAGGCATAATAGGCGAAAAGATGAACTGTGGGATTATCTCCAAGATTTACCGCCAAATAGAAAAATCAAAATTGCTTTTATTGAATGTGATATTATTTCTGGACAAAAAACTTTTGGGATTAGAGATTTACCAGAAAATTGGCTTAAAGATTTGGTGTGTATCAAGAAAAGGGGTTAAAATGAACACATTACAAATTATTAAATCTGAAATCTCAAAACTTATTTTTGAAATGGACATTCCATTAGAGAAAATTATCCTTTTTGGTTCAAGAGCAAGAGGGGATTTTACTAAGCAGAGTGATTGGGATATTTTGATTGTAGTAAGCAAAGACATAACAATAAAAGAAAAAATGGAACTGATGGATAAGATCATAACGAGACTTTCAGATTGCTATATTCCATGTGATGTAATTATAAAATCCGTAAAAGAGATGGAATATTACAAAGATTTCATTGGGAGTGTGACAAGAGAGGCTATGAAGGAAGGAGTTGTTATATGATTGATGAGAAAGTAAAGAAATGGGTGATTAAAGCCATTGAAGATTTTACTGTAGCTGAAAAATTATTGAGTTTTCCAGATAAGGAAATAGTCACAAGTGCAGTATGTTTTCACTGCCAGCAGTTTGTGGAAAAAATACTCAAGGCATATTTGGCTTCTATGGGGCTAGATTTCGGGAGAACTCATAATCTGAGATACCTTCTGAAACTGTGTTCAGATAATGATGCTGATTTTTCTAAATTGGAGGTTGGAAGCATGACTTTCTATGCGGTTGACATCAGATACCCTGATGAATTTTATGTTCCATCGGTCGATGAAGCACA
>JAWOKW010000255.1:0-5022 GCA_033854095.1 Candidatus Methanoperedens sp.
ACACAAATGAACCGGAAACTGTGTGGAATACATTCAGATTCGGCACCACTTCTTTACTTATGGATCACGAAGTAAAAGTGTTTCTCCTGGGTAAAGGTGTTGAGAGTGAAAATATTCAGGATGAAAAATTCAATGTTCAGGAACAGATCGGGTTGTTTGTGGAGCACAAAGGCCGGATCTTTGCATGCGGGACATGCCTGAAAATAAGACAGATGAAGGGAAGCGAGGTTTGCCCGATCTCCACAATGCATGATATGCTCCATATAGTCGAAGAATCGGACAAGGTTTTAGTATTTGGTTAAAGGTAAAAAAGTAAAAACGAAAAAAAAGGTGAAAAAATGATAGTAAACAGAGTAGATGTAGACAAATTCAAGGAAACTGTTGAAAAAGCAAGAAAAGACCCTGCCACAGGTAAGAAAACCATGGAAATTGAAGGTGAATGGAGGATTGGCAAAACCGGCCCACAGTTTGAATCAAAAATAAAAACAGAAAAGGGAGGAGAGATAACACTTCAATCTGATGAGACATTAATTCTGGGCGGCGGGGGCTCAGCCCCTAACCCTGTGCAGTACTGTATCTATGGATTAATTGCCTGCTACGCAGCCACATTTGTAAAATGGGCTGCGATGGAGGGAATCGTACTCAAAAGCTTCAAAATAAAAGCTACTGCGAATATGGATCTGACAGGGACATTCGGTGTCACCCAAAACCCTATATTAGAACATCTCAAATGGGAAATGATAGTGGATACGGATGCAAACATCGAAAAGTTAAACAGGCTGAATGAAATCGCCAAGGAGAGATGTCCTGGCTACTACTGTGTAACGCATGAGATTTTCCCTGAAATCAAAATAATAAAGCAATGATATATACAATTAAGGTGAATAATATGAACAGATTAACAAAACTAACTGTATTTCTGCTTGTAGCTATCACACTGGCTCTACCTGTTTTCGGACAGATGGGCGGAGGCATGATGGGCGGAAGAGCAGGCAATATGATGAACAGAGGACAGGAGATGCGCAGCTCACAGGGCATGATGGGAATGGGATTTATGCACAGCGGGGGAAACAATTATGGGAATTATGTTACCTTTTCTGTGGATAATAACACAGGAACTGTGATGGATTACGGCATCTCAGGCGTTACGGTTTTTAATTCTATAAAAATCGCCAATTTTAATTTTAAAAATTCAGCAACAATGGGTGCACTGACAAGGATTACAAACAAAGATGGCTCTGTGACAATGCAATTGCATGATAATCCTGCTGCTGTGATCAACATCCTAACAAATGCAGCTACAGCTATTACTTTTAGCCTTGCAGATGGTGTAAAAGCTTCAAAAGAGAATGATTTAATAATAATAAAAGCCGGCGATCTTACTGGGTATATTGGTTCAACTAATGCTTCATCTGTAAACATTGCAGGGCAAGAAATCAGAATCGAATCCAGTGGAGGAAATATTATTTTCAGGGCAGTACCTGTGAATATGCCAATGGATGGGATGAATCAAAGGTTTATGGGAGAAATGATGGGAAATAGAGCAGGAGCAGAGATCTCAATAGGAGTGTCTGATAAATATTCTATTGTTAACTATTCAGAGAACATGAACGTCATGATACAATCAATGGAAAGAAACCATATGAGAATGGTGATTAGTTCAACCGATCATTCTGGTAAATTTATCATGATGAACACAGACAACAGCTCTTTAATGTGGAATCAAGAACAGAAGGTGAATTTCTATCTTGACAACAAACCGATGAGGCAGGTAATGACGGCTGATGAGTTATATGACGCTAAAGAATCATCCTTCTGGCTGACAATGCCTGGTGGAAAACGTATGCAGGCAATGATGTACATAGCAAACTTTTCAGAGCATGTAGTAGATATTGCAGTAGAAGAAGCAGCACCAACACCCGCCGGAGCTTCGGAAACAAAAACACCTTCCTCGACGCCTGCAACACCAGGATTTGAGGTTGTGCTTGGGTTGCTGGGTGCTGGTCTTGCATATCATCTGAGACAAAAAACAATAAAAAGGAGATGAAATAGCTGAGAGTCGCAATTGTTTCAAGTGACGGCAAGGTTATCAACCAGCATTTTGGAAAAGCTTCCCGCTTTCTGATATTTGAGGTTGATCGCGGCAAAATACAATTCATAGAAGTCAGAGAGACTAAACCTCTATGCGGTTCTGCAGAATATGGGCATGCAGATGATGATTTGAGCAGAACAATCTCTTTGATAGCAGACTGTGAGGCCGTGCTCTGCGCCAGAATTGGAGGTGGCGCAGAGGAAGTATTAAGAGAAAATGGAATCAAACCAATAGAAGCTCCATATTTTATTCATGAAGCTTTAAAAAATATATATGCCAATAAATGACCAGATAGATGAACTAAGGGCTGAGATTGAACGGGAAAAAATTGCGAAGGACATTTTTTTGAAGAGTTTAGATCTTTTCAAGGGCGCTTTTCCCGGAAGGATAAATCAAATACTAAAGAACAAAGAAGAGGGCAAAAAGATAGTGGGAACGCTCTGTCTTTATGTAGCTGAGAGATATCTAAAAATCCCCTGCGCCTGCATGTATCCGAACGATAGAAGAATCGATCAGATTATTAACCTTGCCAGGGATTTCAATATTGAAGGGGTTGTTTATTATACCCTTCAGTTCTGCCTGCTTAGAATTTAACCGCAATATCATTTAATAGTTCCTCAGTCGAGTGAATGTAAACCTTAATCGTTTTTGGGCAGCATTTTCTTAAGCTGAAGACAAATTATATGTACCAAAAAACAAATAACCCTTTAGAATCTCTATCAAATTGGAGAACTGAGGGAGTTAGTCAGTTATGAAGATTGTCAAGTACATAAGAATTGAATGCATTGAGTCCATACCTCAAAGGAGTAGGAAATTATGGTAGACAAACAAGTTACAGTAAGTAAGGGTGCGTCCATTGATGAAGCGGCTATTAAAGAATTCAAAACAAAATTGCGGGGTGAACTCATCATGCCAGAAGATAGCGGCTATGATGCTGCCCGCAAGGTCTGGAATGGTATGATTGATAAACACCCCGCGTTGATCGTTCGCTGCACAGGGGTTGCTGATGTTATCAGCGCGGTCAAGTTTGCCCGCACCAACAAGCTCCTTGTAGCCGTGAGAGGAGGTGGCCATAACGTCGCCGGGAACGCAGTCTGCGATGGGGGTATCGTTATTGACCTGTCACGGATGAAGGGGATGCGTGTCGATCCGGCTGCCCGCACAGCCCGTGCCCAGGCAGGTCTGACATGGGGTGATTTCGATCACGAGACCCAGGCATTTGGTCTGGCGACCACAGGAGGTCTAATCTCAACTACTGGCATTGCAGGATTCACACTCGGTGGAGGTATTGGTTGGCTCATGAGAAAACATGGTCTCACATGCGATAATCTTCTGTCAGCGGATATAGTCACAGCAGACGGCAGGTTCCTGACAGCCAGCAAGACCGAGAACACAGACCTCTTCTGGGGTCTCAGGGGCGGCGGCGGGAACTTCGGCATTGCCACTTCTTTCGAGTACCGACTGCATCCCGTTAGTCAGGTCATCGGGGGTCTGGTACTACATCCGGCAGAGAAGTCTAAAGAAGTTCTGCGGTTCTATCGCGAATATCTGGTCAAGGTTCCCGATGAACTCACTTCTATGGTGACCTTCCTGACAGCACCTCCTGCTCCTTTTATACCTGAACATCTTCATGGAGTAGCCGTAATAGGCATCGCAGTCTGTTACTCAGAAAGCATTGAGGAGGGGAAAAAGGTCGTGCAGCCGCTGAAAGAATTTGGTCCGCCTCTCGTGGACTTGTTAGGTCCGATGCCCTACGCCGCTTTGCAGAGCATGTTGGACGCTGGTTACCCTCCAGGTCTCCAAAATTACTGGAAAGCAGCATACCTGAAAAATATAAGCGATAGTGCGATAGATACGGTTATTGATCACGTAGCCAGAAAGCGATCTCCGCTCTCTGAAGTGCACATCCAGCACATGCCAAGAGCGTTGAACAGCGTCGGTGCGGACGAGACATCTTTCGGTAATCGGGATGCAGCGTTTGTACTCAATATCATCGGATTGTGGTCTGATCCAAAGGAATCCGAAGTGCACACCAGATGGGCGCGTGAATTCTTCGCTTCAATGGAACCGTTCTCGACTGGCGGGGTGTATGTGAACTTTCTTGGTAATGAGGGGGAGAAGCGAGTCATGGCAGCCTATGGTACTGCGAAGTACGAGCGGCTTGTGGCGCTGAAAAATAAGTATGACCCGACCAACTTTTTCAGCCTTAACCAGAACATCAAGCCAAAAATGCAGTAGTCAGGAAGCATGATTTCAATTACTTCCTGCTATTTTCTTTTCGAATCCATCGATTATTTCACTCAGAAAGCCGAAGCAGTATTCCTGAACGCCTTGCCCTGATAATTGCCATGTCAAGCACGATAATACCAGCGATAAAATAAAATATCGCAAGTCCGAACCGATTACTACATTTGTAGGACCAAAGACATAGAACGAACGCATGTATTCTAAGAAGTATGTAAGAGGGATTGCGCGGGCAATCACCTGAACACCCTGTGGAAGTACTGAAACAGGATAATAGATGCAGAGGTCAGGGGAAAAGTCCTGCTAAAAAAACAAGTACAGGTAAAACTCCAGGAACAAGAGAGTTAAATCCAAAAGCATAGAGGCTGAGGATGCTCAGGACAACGAAGACAAGACTGCTTCGCAATAGCCCGAATAATAGCGAACCAACGACGAGATGATGACCTCTGATCGGCGCTATGAATGTATGTTTTATGCTCTTGCTCCACATATCAAACAGCATAACGTATGCAACGTCTATCTGGCATGCCTGAACGATGCTAAATGCGATTGCGCCTATCAGGATAAAAGAAACCGCATCAGCTCTCATGGATAAAAAATTTGTCATAAGACCAATAGACATCAGACCTATGAAAGGCCAGAATAAAATCTCAAATATAGTGAAGAAATTCCTTTTAGCCATTATC
>JAWOKW010000256.1:0-6002 GCA_033854095.1 Candidatus Methanoperedens sp.
AAGCCTATATACTGTACAGAGAGAAGCGAGCACAGATAAGAAAAGCCAAGGGATTTTTCGGCGTCAGGGATGAATTGAAGCTGAGCGTCAATGCAGTGCGTGTCCTTAAGAAGCGCTATCTGTTAAAAGACGAAGAAGAGAACGTGGTAGAGACGCCGTTAGAGCTTTTCAGGCGGATCTCAAAAGCGATTGCTCTTGACCCTGGCTCAGAAGATGAATTTCTCAACATGCTGACATCTCTTGAATTCCTTCCCAATACCCCGACGCTTATGAATGCTGGCACTGACCTCGGACAGCTTTCTGCATGTTTTGTCATTCCTGTTGAGGATTCACTTGTGAGCATTTTTGATGCTGTGAAAAGCATGGCGCTGATACAGCAGTCAGGCGGCGGGACAGGTTTTTCTTTCACGCGCCTTAGACCTGCAAATGATATCGTGAGGTCAACAAAAGGAGTTGCATCTGGTCCTGTCTCTTTCATGCGGATATTCGATACCACTACGGATGTCATAAAACAGGGAGGGTGCGTCTCAACAAAAAGTTTAATCAGAACAACCAGAGGGGTTTTGCCAATCGGAAAATTGTTGGATTGTCCCACATTCGGTGATAACCCGACACGATATCTGGTCTATACAAATGGTGGATTTGAACATGCATTTATTGCAGAAGACAATAATATTGCAGAAATTTATAATATAAAAACCGAAATTGGGACCGAGATAAAAGTAACTCCAGATCACCAAATATGTGTTATTGACAAGGAAGGGAAGTTCTCATGGAAAGAGGCTGAAAAACTGCAGGAAGGTGACTGGTTAGTTCATGTGCTTGGAGGACATTGCGGCGATGATGTGGAATTGCCAGCATTAGAGCATGTGCAGCACCACAACGCAAATCCAGTAAAAATACCACAGACCATGAGTCCTGAACTTGCAGAATTGCTGGGAATCTATATGGCTGACGGTTGTATCAGTACCAATGGAAGAATAATTTTTGCTGTGGAAGAAAATGATACAGAACTGAAAGAAAGGATAAATGGATTGATACTGAGTATTTTTTGCCTTAATTTAGGAATGGAACAAAGAAAACCCAATGACAATTCTGTATGCCTTGTTTTCTATTCCAGAGATGCATGCAGGTTTTTTGAGAAAATGGAGTGCAGGAAAGAAAGCTCACTGCATGCTTTTGTTCCCTCTGTAATATTTGAATCCTCAGCCGAAAGTGCAAGAGCGTTCATTAGAGGAGTATTTGAGGGAGATGGAGATATTCATGCCGATGGGTATCCCAGGCTTTATTCATCTTCTGAAAGACTTGTAAAAGAGGTTCAACAATTGCTTTTTGGTTTAAATATAATTTCAACTGTTCATAGATATTCCAGTGAAAACAGATACGGTAGGAACCCTATTTATCATCTAAGTATAATACAAGAAGGCAGTGTACAGGAATTCATTAAAAATATAGGTTTTGTATCTAAAAGAAAAAATGAAAAGCTCTTGGAGAGGCAAAAACATAAAGCATTTGAACCTTTTGATATAATGCCAAATCAGGAGGAGTTACTCAGGAAAATCTACAATGGTCCTGGAAGAGGTTGTGGTAAGGGTAGAACCAGGCGTGGAGCTGATAGGAAGCTATACAGGGCGTTACAGCATTTCCTTGACATAACATCTTCTAAACGAAATTTAACAAGAAAGAAGCTTAAAGAATTGTTAAATAATTTTAATGAGCTGCGCTGCGAACAATTATTGAAAATTGTCAATGATGACTATTTCTATAGTAAAGTAGCTATGATAACGAAGGAAAAAGATTATACCATGGACATCATGGTACCGGTTGCGGAACATTTTGTGGCTAATAGCATACTGGTCCATAATAAGCGTCGCGGCGCCAACATGGGAATACTGAGAGCAGACCATCCTGATATAGTTGAATTCATAACATCAAAAACAAAAGAAGGCTTCCTTACAAATTTCAATATCTCTGTTGCAGTGGACGATAAATTCATGAAGGCTGTCAGGGAGAACGGCGAGTACGAATTAATAAACCCGCGCAACAAACAGGTCGTGAAGAAAGTGCGGGCGCATGATATATGGAATCTCATAATAACGATGGCATGGAGAACAGGCGACCCAGGTGTTGTATTCATCGATGAGATAAACAGGCATAATCCCACGCCGCATATCGGAGAAATGGAGAGCACGAACCCGTGCGTTACTGGAAGCACGCTTATTTCCACAGAAAACGGGTTGATGAGGATGCGCGACCTGGTTGAAAAATATCCAGATGGGGGAATAAGGATCGCTGTGGACAGTAGGGTGCCAGTACAGATAGTGAATCGTGATGGGACGATAAGCCTGATGCAGCTAAAGCAGAGTGGGGTTGGCTTCAATAAAATAGCAAGGGCTTTTTGTGTTGGGGAGAGAGAGACTTACAGGATAGAGACTGCATCTGGACTCGAATTGATCTGCACAGCCGACCATAAAATCCTGACAAATGAAGGCTGGGTAAAAGCAATAGATTTAAATCCATTGAAGCATAAAATTTTGGTTCAATATGGTGAAGGAAGGTTCAGCGAGAATTATGAACTGCCATTTGAAGTCAGGAATGAGTTTATTGGAGGAAATGGAAAAACAAGCAGATTAAATCTGCCAGATAGATGGAGCAAGGAACTGGGTCAGGTACTGGGCTGGCTTATTGGTGATGGCTGGCTTCGGGATGGTGACAAAAATTGCAGGGTCGGGTTCACGTTCTCAAAAGAAGATAAAGATGTGATGGACTATTTCAAACCTGTAATTAACGGCTGGTATGGTTTTGATATAAAAGAAGTGAAACGGGAGAATGGAGTATTTCACGTATCATATCATTCAAAACATTTTGTAGAATTTCTCAAGAAGCTGGGCATAAAAGCTGTGGATGGTGAAAATAAAACTGTTCCAGAAAGTATATTCACTGCGCCAAAGGAAGCTGTTATCGGATTTTTACAGGGTTTGTTCAGTGCTGATGGAACTGTTAATTTTATAGAGCAAAGAGCATCATATACACGTCTAACTTCAAAATCTCAAATGTTGTTGAAAGGTGTTCAAATACTATTGCTGAATTTAGGAATCAGGTCAAAAATATACAACAGAAGCAGACCACCACAGGATAACAGATTTGTTTATATTAACAAAAAAGGGGAGTTAAAAAAATATGGCTCAGATGGTGTATGCTACGAGCTTGGAATCAGTAGAGAAAGTGTGATGAAATTTTTGGGAGATATCGGTTTCCTGTGTGAATTACATAAAGATAAAATAAATAAATTTTTTACAAAAAAATTTTATTCAGATACATTTGAAGAACATATAAAATATGTTAAAGAAAATGGAAAAGAATTTGTATATGATTTAACAGAACCGATAACATTGAGCTTCATTTCCAATGGAATTGTGTCGCTCGATTGCGCCGAACAACCATTATTGCCCTACGAATCCTGCAACCTTGGCTCGATAAATCTTGCGAAAATGGTAAAGGATGGCACGATAGACTGGGAAAAACTTGAAAGAACAATAAACACTGCTGTCAGGTTCCTTGACAATGTGATAGATGTCAATAAATACCCGCTTCCGCAGACAGAGGAACTCACAAAGGCGAACAGGAAAATCGGTCTTGGGGTAATGGGTTTTGCTGATATACTCGTGCAGCTTGGGATTCCGTATGATTCTGAGGAGGCTCTCAGGACAGGCGAAAATATCATGAGCTTTGTTCAGGAAAAATCCCATGCTGCATCTGAGCTGCTGGCAGAGGAGCGCGGCGCATTTCCCAATTTTCATGGAAGTATCTATAAAAAACCGATACGCAACTCTACAGTAACTACAGTTGCACCTACAGGGACGATAAGCATAATCGCGGGCTGTTCAAGCGGCATCGAGCCTCTGTTCGCTGTTTCTTTTGTGCGGAACGTGATGGAAGGGACAAAACTCCTTGAAGTGAACCCATATTTTGAGGCTGCGGCAAAAGAGCGAGGATTTTATAGCGAGGAGCTGATGATGAAAATCGCAAAGCAGGGAACTCTTGCTGGCATCGAAGAGGTACCTGAGGATGTGAAGCGGGCGTTTGTGACCGCATTTGATGTCGCACCAGAATGGCATGTGAGAATGCAGGCTGTTTTCCAGAAATATTCGGACAATGCTGTGTCAAAGACCATCAATTTCCCGCATGATGTGGGTATAGAGCAGGTAGAAAAAGCATATATGCTTGCCTATGAACTGAAATGCAAGGGAATTACGGTTTATAGATATGGCAGCAAATCCATGCAGGTGCTGTATCTTGGTGACAAGCTCGATAGATATGTCTCTGCTGATGATGAATATGCAGGAGGATGCCCTGCACCTGTGTGTCCTGTCTGAACAATGACAGATACAGAAGAAGATAATAGACCAGAACCAGAATCTCTTCTGGCAGTCGCCAAACAGGAAGAAGCGACTAAAAAACGTGGAAAACTGACCATATATTTTGGCGCCGCACCAGGTGTCGGGAAAACATATTCAATGCTCTCTGACGCCAGAGTGCGAAAACAGGAAGGAATAGATGTTGCTGTTGGTTATGTTGAAACACACGGCAGAGCCGAGACCGAAGCGCTCCTTGAAGGTCTGGAAATTATCCCCCTTGTTGTTACTGAATATAAAGGCATACAGCTTGCTGAAATGGATTTAGATGGTGTCCTGGCGCGGCGACCCGGCATAGTACTTGTTGATGAATTAGCCCATACGAACGCTCCCAACTCCCGCCATGTCAAGCGATATCAGGACGTAGAGGAGCTTCTGAATGCTGGAATTGATGTATATTCAACTTTGAACGTGCAGCATCTTGAAAGTTTAAAGGATATAGTCTTGCGTATAACAAGAATTCGTGTCAGTGAAACTATACCTGATGCTATTTTTCAGTTAACCAATGAAATCAAGCTTGTAGATCTTCCTCCTGAAGAGCTGCTCAAAAGGCTGAAAGAAGGGAAAGTTTATACAAAGGATATGGCAGAGAATGCTGCCAAGCGTTTCTTCAGGCCAGGGAATTTACTCGCACTTCGGGAAATGTCACTGCGACTTGTGGCAGATAGTGTAGACGAAAAAATGCGCCAGTACATGAAGGCACATGCAATCGGCGGTCCCTGGTCAGCGACAGAGCGTATCTTAGTAGGAGTATTAGCCAGCCCTTATGCCGAACAACTGGTTCGTTCAGCGTTTCGCATAGCCTCTGAATTGAATGCAGAATGGGTCGCACTTTATGTAGAGACTGTTAAACACTCCCAGCTGTCAGATAAAGAACGGGACTGGCTTAAAAATGCTCTGGATATCGCAGAAAAGCTGGGCGCACGTGTTGTCTGGATCAAAGGGGGTGATATCGCTGAAGAGATAGCCCGCTATGCACAGAGTCATAATGTGACAAAGATCATGATAGGTAAACCCAGGCATTTTGGATTATTTCCAACTCTTGCCAGGAAAATCCTGGTACGCACAAGAGATATTGATGTTTTCCTTTTTGCAGGCAGGAGCGAACAACCTATACCCAGGGGAAAAATAGGTATAATCAGTCCAATTAATTATGCCATAAGCGCACTTGCAGTTATTATTGGTTCTTTATTTGGTTTTCTTTTTCGAGATGTCCTTGGTCAGATTAACTTACTGTTCTTAATGCTTCTACCTGTTGTATTGATTGCTATTTTCCTGGGGAGAGGGGCGTCTATCTTTGCAGCAATCTTGAGCATTATAATTTTTGATTTGTTGTTTGTTCAACCGTACTTCAGCTTCGCTGTTTCAGATATGAGATATTTTTTATCTTATCTCATGTTCATTGCATTTGCCTTTATAATCAGCAATCTTGCATCCAATCTTCAATACAAGATGCAGCAGCTTCAAGAAAGCGAATCCAGAAATACAACGTTATATGAATTAAGCCAGGATCTGGTCACTGCTCGAAACATAGATGAGGTTCTACATCTGATGATTCGTCATACAGAGCAGATTTTTCCATGCGAT
>JAWOKW010000257.1:0-4499 GCA_033854095.1 Candidatus Methanoperedens sp.
ATCCCTCAAAAGTTGCTGATTTCTGAACTGATATAAGTATTGAATTATTATCAGATATCAGGTGATATAATGAATCACATCAAAAGAAGGAATCGCCTTTGTCTCTAATAAAGATAAAGTACAGAAAACAACACCTGTTCTCAATAAATTGAGGGAATGGCGTGAGTTTGAGTTCTCACGAACTCAGAAAAGAACTCCGATACTTGAAACACTCGATGCAATGATAGCGAGAGTCGAGCGAGAACTGGTGGCTGGATCGAATAAAGAACAAACAATCTCTTTTAGAGGTCGATAAACATGACAAATCTATTACTGGTATTATCTAAAGACCCATATACAACTGAGATACCGAATCTCGTGCTTGATATAGGGCTGAATGCCAAAGCAAAGAACGGCAACAAAGTATCCTTGTATCTTGTGGAGGATGGGGTTACTGCTGCAAGAAAAAGTGAATTCGGGAATAAACTCCTTGATGCTAAAAAGAAAGGCATCAGAATTCTAGCTGATGATAAGGCAGTGCAGTCGAGAGGACTTAATGGTAACTTGATCCCGGGTGTGGAGATCAAGGAAATAGGCACTCTCCTTGATCACATAGTTGAGGATAACACGAAGGTAGCATGGTTCTAAGGTGATAGAAATGGCAAACAACGGCAATAGTAAAATATTAACAATTGTATCGATAAACGGACCGTACCGAGACGAGGCAGCATATACTTTGATCAGGCTCGCCCACGCTGCAAAGGAGAAGGGGATCAACATTAACTTCTTTAACTATCTTGATGGGACAATAATAGGTCACCGGGACCAGGGTCCCAAGGAATTTCCTACAGTAGAGCAGCTTTTCGGCACTGTGCTCAAGAAAGGACTCAAGAATCCCAAAACTGATGCCATTGCATGCATAAAATGCACTGATGCTCGCGGCGTGACGAAGCAGCAGACCGAGGGGGTGGTCATCGGCGGTCTCTACGATCTTGGAGAATGGACTGCAGAATCGGATAAGACCATCTTATTGGGGTGAGAACATGAGCAAGAAAGTAAACATAATCGTGACACAGCCTCCTTATGGCAAGGAAGATGCATACAGCGCAATACCTCTTGCTGAAACGCAGGCTGCGGCAGGGAACTCGCCTTCCATCACTTTCGTGAGCGGAGGCGTACACTCCGTGGTAAAGGGACAGAAGACCGGGTACGGCGATCCTGCTGTATGGCAGAAAGATGTACCGAGCGTAGAAGCTACCATCATTAAAGCGAAAGAGAGCGTCAAGTTCTATGCACTGGATGCCGATCTGAAGAAGAGAAGTGTAGCTGACAGCGAAATTATCGAAGGAGTTTCAAAGCTTAAAGTCGACGATCTCACAAACCAGATATTGGAGAGCGAAGTAACACTGGTGTTCTGAGATGGCAATAGTTCATGACTTCGAGTTGGATGTAAGGGGCGAAGCATGCCCCTATCCTTTAATCAGGACAAAACAGCAGGTGGATAAGCTTCAGAGAGGTGAAGTAATCAAAGTCCTGGCAAGTGACTCTGTGGCACCTCAGAATATAGACGCTTGGGCCAAAAAATCTGGAAATGAACTACTCGCAGTTGAAGTAAACAATGGAACTTACAGTATTTTTGTCCGCAAAGGTTAAGAGCAATTTTTGCCTGAACACCAAATTACAATAAACCTGAATTCATTGGATTATGCATGTATAAGTTAGACGCCAGAGGTAGGGTATGCCCGCTACCGCTATTCTATACCAAGAAAAAGATAGATGAGTTAGAGACAGGGGAAGAGCTTGAAGTATTAACTGATGACGCCACTGCAAAAAATACGATTCCTCAATGGAGTAGGGAACACGGGCATGAAATAGTTAAAATCGAGGAACTGGGAAGCGATTTCAGAGTAATTATAAGAAAACACTGAGTTCTTTTATTGCTATCTCCTTCTTGCTGCAAAGAACTCTTTTTTACAATACCGGAGGTGAAAAAGATGGGAGGCGCTCTCTCCCATCCATGTTGCACTAGATGTGCAACCGCGATGTGTAATGGCTCATTGTACTTCTTCTCAGGTATTTAAGTATTGTAAAAAGGCCAATTTTTCTTTGAACCTTTGCATTGCGAAACCAAGCAGGAAAAATTTGCCCTGTTTATTCGGTTTTTGGGATAATTGGGCTAAATGTTGCTGATTTCTCTAATATTATATAAGTTTGAGAAATTGTTTGGCACATGGAGAGGTAAAAATGATAAAAATATTAACAATATTCGTGCTTATACTTTTATTAGCACTGCCAGCAACAGCAGCCAATGTTACTAAAGTCGAGATCCATGGTGTGGTTTTCGATGAAAAATCAAGTACCTATAATACCACATTGCTGTGGGATGCCCAGAACTTTACAGGCTTCTATTACAATTTTAACGGAGGAAAATCAAGTGAAACCCTCAGGATCACTCAACCTGCATCAAGCTTAAAAGCCAGCAGCAGGGCTATCCAGAAGGAAAATCTGTTATATAATACCACACTCACTGACCAGAATTATACTCTGTTCACAGAAACAGGCAAAAAAGTGGCGAATGGTCTTAATTACAACAGCAGTACAAACACCTTTACAAAGAGCACTACAGGTGGTAAATATGCACAGCTTGGCTGGTTCGGCGATCGATATGTGGCAGTGAACGGGAAAGCAAACAAATTGGCTAAACTGATTAAAGATCAGAAAAAAGATGAAAAGCAGACATTAAAGCTTGGTACAGTATGGGACCTTGGAGAAGGTTACAACCTAACAGTTGAAGCCCTTGATACAAGCTCATCGCCGAGACAGGCATTACTTTCCCTTAACAAGGACGGTAAACCCCTTGATAACAAAGTAGTGAACGAGGGAGACGTCTATACCTATATCGAGAAAAGCGTAAGTGGCGAGCCCGATGTCCCGATATTTATTACATACGTGGAAAGCATATTTACTGGTGCAGAAGGCATGTCTACCTTTGTCCAGCTCAGGTACACATGGCTTATCTCACAGAATGTGCTTGAAATAAAGACCGGAGATAAATTCGGTATATTCGAGGTAAAGGAAGCAAATGATAATTATTTGCTCCTTTATAACAAGGATACACCGATAAGCCTGAATCAAAACACAGTTATCGATCTATATAAAGACATGAAGATCAAGGTAGCGGACAGTGATACAGCCCTTCGGTTCTATCCGATTGTTGAGAAAAACTCATCTGGGAAGTACGAGGTCAGGGGAGGCGTATATGACCAGAGCAAATACAAAGCTCTCATCTGGGATGCCCAGAGATTCCCCGGATTCTGGTATGCCCTTAACGGGGGAAAATCAAGTGAAAATCTTGCTATAGATCAACTGCCATCAACCCTGACAAGTACGAGCAGGACTATCGGGAAAGAAAAGCTCATGTACCGTACTTCACTCACAAACCAGAACTACACCTTATTCACTGAAAAAGGCAGGAAAGTGGAGAACGGTCTTGAGTACAACAGCTCAACTAAGACTTTTACAAAAAATACTACCGGGGGCTATTATGCCCGTCTGGGGTGGTTCGGGGATTTATATGTGGCTGTTAACGGCAAAGCAAATAAGTTAGCTAGACTTGTGAAGGAACAGAAGAAAGAGGAAAAACAGATCTTAAAACTCGGAACGAGCTGGAACCTGGGAGAAGGCTACAACCTTACTGTAGATGCCTTTGATACACAAACTTCCCCAAGGCAGGCACAGCTTTCTCTTACCAAAGACGGGAAAACTCTTGACAACAAAGTGGTGAACGAGGGAGAAGTTTATACATATGTCGAGAAAAGCCTGAATGGTGAATCAGATGTCCCTGTATTCGTTACTTATGTTGAGAGTATATTCACAGGTGCTGAAGGCATGTCTACCTTTGTCCAGCTCAGGTACACATGGCTTATCTCCGAGAATGTTCTTGAAATAAAGACCGGGGATAAATTCGGTGTATTCGAGGTAAAAGACGCGAATGAAAATTACCTGCTTCTTTACAATAAAGATACGTCTGTAAGCCTTGATCAGAACACAGTACAGCCGCTGTATGGTGACCTGAAGTTCAAAGTAGCGGATAGTGCAACTGTTCTGCGGTTCTATCCTTTCGTAGAAAATACAATACCTAAAGAATTACGGAAAGAGTTGAAAGCCGCAAACACTGCTGTAACAACCGTGCCAACTATTACTACATCAGCCCCATCATCAATATCAACTACAGCTTCGGTGCAGGCAGCCGCGCCTGAAATACAGACAACAGCATCAATAACACCTGGGAATTCAGCAGACCCGAAGCAATGGTATTGGATATTTTTCGCGATAGCGGGCCTTGTTATAACAGGATATCTGGTATTGAGGAGAGGTTAAACACCTCTCCTTCTCTTTTTATGACTTTGCCTCAAACCTTAGTTTTTCCGAATAAATGCTACAACCCTTGCTGATTTCCATATTGCTATATACCCCATTTTAAGATGTTGGCTCATGAGGATTTTTCAGGGCAATGAGCT
>JAWOKW010000258.1:0-10820 GCA_033854095.1 Candidatus Methanoperedens sp.
CTTAGCTGGATGAGGTATAATACGCCTGACCCCGGCTTAAAGTATTTTGATATTTATGAAAGACCCAAAAATGGTACATATCCCTATCCAGAGACAGCCTACGGCGTAATGAGCTGGTGGGATTATGGGCATATCATCACATATTATGCTCACAGGATCCCAAATGCAAACCCATTCCAGACAGGCATAGGTGGTGGAGATTCACATGCGCCTGGTGCTTCTACGTTCCTTATTGCTCCCACTGAAGAACAAGCAAATGAAGTTCTCGACAAACTCGGCATCAATGGAAAACCTGGAGCCAGATATGTTGCGAGCAATGCCTATATGGGATATGCTATCCAGCCAGTTTTTGCTGAATGGGATTTATCGAATGAGGGATACTTTACACAGGTCCAGACATCTCAGGGAGCACAGGTCGTTCCGACTCCGAAATATTACGATACCATGGAATCAAAACTCCATATATTTGATGCAAATGGTTTGCAGACATACAGGCTGGTACATGAATCCGCAACCAACCCATATACACAGGGTGGCAATGAAGAGAAATTATATAAATATATCTATAATGTATTATATAAAGGCAATGTCACTGTTGAGGACTCAGGATATGCCAAGGTATTTGAACATGTGAAGGGTGCTATAATTACAGGGCGCGCCCCGCCAAATACTACAGTTACATTGACAAATACTATAAAAACAAATATTGGAAGAACAATCCAATATTCACAGACAACTATTTCAAATGGAACATACACGTTCGTAGTTCCGTATTCGACTCTCGGTCCAATCCCCGGAGAAACGCAGTTCGATACTAAACCAGCAGGTTCTTATACAGTGAGCGCAGATGCAGTATCAAAGCAAATCGATGTCAGTGAAAAGGATGTGCTCGATGGCGGCACTGTGACTCTTGATTTATAGTCACTTTTCAAGCCTCATCCTGAACTCTTTTCTGTGTCTTTTTTCTTCATCGAGTATATGCTTCAGTACGCCTGCCACTTCTACATCATCTATGATTTCGATATGCTTTTTATATCTCTCCACCGCCTCTGCTTCAAGCGCTACCTGCTTTGAAAGCTGGCTTTCCAGTCCATCGCCTCCGAAATCAAGTTCTCTATATTCCATAACTGGCTTTCCCCCCCTTTTTACGATGAGGTCAGCAAGCCAGTTCATGTGCCTCATTTCATCAACAGCTACCGCTTCCGTAACCCTGCTGGGGTCGCATCTGGACATAACGAAGGAGTTTCTTACATATACCATCGTGGCTTCTATTTCTTTTACAAAATCCTCATTCAATAAACGTATTATTTCCTCGGTTTCCATGTATAGCTATCTTGCAGGGAGATATTGTTAACTACTTAGCTGCTTTTACTTTATTGGCAAGATCCTTCCCAAGACGCTTGCATTCTTCAAGATCTTTTTCTGTGGGCTGGTACTGGATACGCAGTACAGGGTCTATCACGTTCATGCCTATCTCACGCATCTTTTCTGCAATCATAACAGGCGCTTCGCCGCTCCAGCCGTAAGAGCCAAACGATGCTCCTACTTTTGCCTTTACGTTCGCTTTGGCAAGGCTTTCAATAAATTTCTCCATCGGAGGAAGCATCTTATAATAGAAGGTCGATGAGCCAAGCGCAATGGCATCTGCAGATTTTATATCTTCTATTCTTGCTTCATGGAAGTTAACAGCCACAGCATCAACATTCCTTGATTTTGCGCCTTCTACAATGGCATCTGCCATCGCTTTGGTATTACCTGATGTACTTAGATATACAACAACTATTTTTGGCATATTTTTCTCACCTTTAGAGACTGTATCGGGTACACTATCCCGATCTCACAATAATGTTAAATGTAATCTCAGATAAAGCTTTCGCTTGATGCATTCTCGAAAGCTATAATTACAACATGCAACAAAAAGATTATCAGGACTATATGAGCCTGAAGCTCCTCCTGTCGGTTGTTCTTCTTGCTGTCATAGCAGGATGCATTGCCGACAAAGAGAGCGCAAATACAAAGGAGGTTAGTATGCAAAATATTTCAATATCGTCTGAAGCATTTCAGAATGGAAGCAATATACCTGATGAATATACATGCGAGGGTGAAGAGGTCTCGCCTGCACTGTCATGGAAGGGAATACCTGCAGATGCAAAGAGCATCGCATTGATAATGGACGACCCTGATGCACCGCGTGGGACGTTCGTTCACTGGGTGCTCTTCAACATCCCTGCGAACACGCAGCAACTTCCAAAAGGAATACCTGGAAACAAAACCTTGAGCGATGGAAGCCGCCACGGCATGACCGACGGCGGCAAGGCAGGCTATGTTGGTCCATGCCCTCCATCAGGAAAGCCTCACAGGTATTATTTCAGGATATATGCCTTAGACAAAAAGCTTGACCTGCCGCCTGGAGCATCCAGAAAACAGCTTGATGATGCCATGAAAGGGCACATACTTGCAAAAGGCGAATTAATGGGCAGATATGGAAGATAGGAATACCCTGAGGTGACAAATGGATACTCCCGTAATTCTGAAGTCGTTCCACAGCGGAAGAATAAAGGAGTATTTTGCTATGCCTGAAGGAAAGCTGCACACAGACCTCGGAGTAATACAGCTTGATGAACTGGGGACAAAATCATTTGGTGATACAATAAGTTCTCATCTTGGCATTGAATTTCTCATCCAGAAGCCCAGAGCCCCTGATTTTTTTAAACATGCAAAACGCAGCGGCGCTCCCATGATGCCAAAAGACATCGGTGTGATCATTTCAAACACAGGACTATGCTCTTCTGATCACGTACTGGACGCAGGCACAGGTTCAGGCATTCTTGCGATATATATGGGCGGGATAGCAAAAAAAGTGGTGTCGTATGAGATACGGCAGGAATTTATCGAGATCGCAAAGCAGAATATATCGCTTTCAGGACTTTCAAATATTGAGCTTCGCTGCGGCGACATCGTTTCGAATGTCCAGAGCATGGATGAGAGATTCGATGTGATAACCCTTGACACTATCGATGCGGCGCAGGTAGTGCCGCATGTACCGCGGCTCATTTATCCTGGAGGCTTCCTTGCTATTTATTCGCCTTTTTTTGAGCAGGCAAAAGAGACAAGGTGCGCTATTGAAAAAACGAATTGCTCTGAAGTAATTACTGTTGAAAATATTGAACGCGAAATCTGTTTTACTGAGCGCGGGAGCCGTCCTTCGACCGCGAGAGTGGGTCATACAGGTTTTATCACAATCGCAAGGTATTGATTCAAGGTATGCCCCCTGTTGTTTGTATAGTGGGAAAAAGCAAAGGTGTGAAAGTAGCGTTGATAGAGGCGCTTATAAAAGAACTTAAGTTAAAGGGGCTAAGGGTGGGCACTTTAAAGCATCATAAACATGGAGATTTTGAAATCGATATTGAAGGTAAAGATACATGGAACTATGCAAAAGCAGGGGCTGATACTGTTGCAATCTCTTCGTCCGTGAGATTCGCTGTGATTAAAAATGTTGAACATGAGATTGAAATAGATGAGATATGTGAAAAATATTTTGCGGACTGTGACGTTGTGCTCGCAGACGGCTTTACACTTTCGGATAAGCCTCGTATAATAGTAGCAGATCGCATTGAGGATATGGAGAACTTCAGCAGAGGATGCAGGGTTGTGGCTGTTGTAGGTGGAACAGAACTGAGGTTTGATGACGTAAATGCGGTTGCAGGTTCTATCCTCAGCCATATATCTCAAAGATTAAAAAGCAAATACATTTGCTGTATGCTCGGCGCAGCTATCGGTGATGCGCTGGGAAAGCAAAATGAGGGGCTTAGCAGGAAAGACATACTCAAAAAAGGATATTCAAGAGATTACTGTAATGCATCTGCTGGATGCCCATCAGAAAAACTCATGTCGGGTCAATACACAGATGATACAGAACAGATGCTTGTGCTGGCGCAGTCGCTGATCGATCGCAGGGGATTTGATGCACAGGATTTTGCACGCAGCATAGCGAAGTGGGGTTCACAAGCTCTGAATGACCCTGCAAGGAAATCCCTTGTAGGACCATCAAGTGCTGCTGCTGTAGCTAAGTTGAACGCAGGGATAAGCTGGGAAGAGGCAGGAAGCATGCTTCCATCATGCGGCTCTGCCATGAGGGTAGCGCCTATCGGACTTTTTTATAAAGATCTTGATGAGATCGAATCAAAAGCAGTTCTATCCTCTATCCCAACGCATAGAAGCAAAGGCGCAATCGCGGGTGCAGTAGCAGTTGCGGTCGGAGTACGATGCGCCCTCCGGGATATGGAATGCTCTGAAATCATGAAAGAAATGAGTGCAAGAGCTTCGCATCACGATGCCGACCTTGGGAAAAAGATTGAACTCGCTTTTAAGAGAAAAGATGCAGAACCCGATGAAGTGTTCGCCGGGCTTGGGACATCATATCTGGCATACGAGACCGTTCCATCGGCGTTTTACTGTTTTTCAAGGCATTTTGATGCACCTGAAAGAGCAATAATCGAAGCAGTTAATGCAGGTGGAGATACGGATTCCATCGCCTGCATCACCGGGGCACTGTGTGGAGCGCTTCATGGAAGCTTCCCTGACAGATGGATCAGCGGGCTTGAAAATAAAGAGAGGGTCATGAAGATCGCTGAGATGATTTTTGAGCTTGGATGCAAAAAGTGAACAGATTTTTTACCAATCACTGGTAAAAAGTGTTAAATAGCAAACAGTAGATAAGATGGATTCAGGCAGTGACGAGATAGCCAAGCCCGGTATGGCGCAGGGTTGCTAACCCTGTGTTCCCACAAGGAACTCGGGGGTTCAAGTCCCCCTCTCGTCGCTTCTAATAATAGTGGTTTTTCGAATAATTATGTGGAGTTAGATTCTAATGAAATTAAGAAAGTATGTATAGAGAGTATTAATACCAAAGATTTTGAGAAGTTCCTAAGAAGATAATTGCAATATCGAGAGCGAAGTATACGAATAAAAGACAAGTGGTAGAAAAGGAAAGCGAAAAGCGGGTTTTTTGAAGTTGTTCAAGTTTCCTCTGGGGGGGTGCGGTTTGAAATTCGTCTGGTCGCTAGTTTATTCTTTTACTGAGGAATAGATCATGCAAACAGAGAAGCGGACAAAAATTTGCTAATTTGCTATATAGACAATAAAAAATGTGAAATTTAAAAAATTTTGCAATATTGGCTGCATCCCATTAGCTTTAGGTTGATGCCAAATTCAGGCTTTTCTGAGCAGAGCCGTGTACTTTGCTCATATGGCTAAATACCAAACTCAGTGACGGAAATTCCTGTTTGCAGAAAGTGCAAACGAAAGTTCGCGGGTAGTCATCAGCTTTTCTATCCGTATCCATTTGGATTACCTCCGAATTTACTATATATAATGATGATAGATTAGCTTCTTGTATATAAAGTTAACTAATAAATCAAAAAATCTACTAAAAGATAAAGCTCCTCATAGTGGAGGCTGTTAAAAAATCTTTGTTATTACCTCTTCTTAGAATCATGTCTTCAGACAACGGATGACCGTAATAATGGAATATTTTTGCTAAAGAATTGGTCTGGCAATGGTAGCCATCCAAAGCAGGGCAGTTATCGAATGGTTTGAGATTGTTAGCGGCGTTCATAATTTATTTCTTAGCTCTCCATCTTTTGAGCATTGGAATAAAAGTTTTAGTCTGCTCAATTTGCGCCTGTGGAATCTGCATTTGCTTCATAATTCCAGCGCATTTTTCTATCATTTGCCTACTGTCATATTGGGTTCTGTGAATTTTCCGTTTCGAAAGCAATAGCTACAGTATTCATTGTTCTGGCTTCCATCAACATTAGTCCCAAAATCTTCAGGCTTTTGCATGGGCATTTAGGCTATATAAAAACATCGACTTTTTCACGAACTCCATGTCGTTCAGTTCCATGGTTTTGTTGAAAGCGAGTTAAGACGGATGGAGTGGTTTGATTATACGATGGCTGAAAGATTATTTCAAAAGGCGCATGATGACTTGAATTTGCGAGAAACTTTGCGATGATAGCATTATATATTCCGAAAGCGTTTATTTTGATTTACAGGGAGAAACTGAAAAGGAGGTGAGTAAATGACAAAGTTTCTGACATTATGGGAATTGAACAGAACAAGAATCCCGGATAATCCCGGGGAGCAGATGCAATATTTTGCCATGCTGGTAAATATGATCAAGGCGGACATGCAGAATGGCAAGACTATCGGGTTCGGGGCGTTTGTCGGCGAGTTCAAGGGTTTTGTCATCCGCGAGGGAACGGGGCAGGAAATCAATATGGAAATATCGAAATACTCGGAGTTCACAAATCACAAGACATTCCCGTTTCTGGAAACTGACCAGTTAGAGGAAATGCTCAAAGCCCCTTCATAAAAATTGAAAATGCGCTGGAATGATTTTGATTTCTCTTTTTTCTTTTTCGGGGTTAGGCTATGGACGGGAAGAAACAGGCGCGCTGTTTTATTCCGACCGATAGGTATAAATTTATCACCTGACTTGATTAAACGACAGCTTTCCGGATTGGCAGTCCTATTTCTTGATACGATCCTTATAATGCATCCATATAAATACAAACGCGGCTATGGCTGCGATAAAACCGGCTATAATCGCATAGTTTTCTATGCTCAAGGTTATGGAGAACTTCTCGCTGCTGAACGGGTAGAAAAGCATGATTCCGTCAGCAGCCGTATATCTCATTATATTCTCCTCGATATGCCGGGCCGCGGTCTCATTCGCCACGACATAATTTGCCAGATCCTTAATCGCGTGATTGGAGTTATCAAATAGGAAAATATCCAGGGCGGAATGCGACAGGAAGCCAATGATCAATGGCGCAAAAAGAGCGCGATTTCGGATCGCAAGGAGCAGCGCCAACAGGAGCAAAACCAGCGGCGAATGGAGTCCGCTTCGATGATGCCAGAGCATATCCACATCAGGCAACAGACTGGCAAATGCTACAAGCGCCATTTTCCCCTGCGACCTGTCTTTTAACAGTATTGCGCCAAGCGTAAGACCGAACAGCAGATGGGAGATCCAGTCCATATTCATAATATGACCGGGAATTATCAAATGTCCTTCTTGTTCCCCAGCATATGTTCCGCATGAGGTACATATACGGCTCTTGCAGGTGAATGGGACATATCTCTCGCTCCACATTCTGGACATTCAAATAAAGGATTAAGGCTATTGTAATCGCTATCGGGATAAGAATATGCGTTTATAAATCCCTATACGTGGACAAAAGCTGAAAAAATACTCACAGACACTTTCACCACGCACACGACATCACTATATAGAAATGCCTCTTATCTGCCGAACCGAGGCAGAGGTAATGAAGATAGTCATCGACCACCGTGAAATGCGCTCAGGAGTGATTGAGGCGCTTGAAAGACTTGGCGCGGATATTGAGATCACAACTCTGGAAGTGGGCGACTATGTTGTGAGCAGCCGCGTGGCATTTGAAAGAAAGACTGTGAATGATCTTTTTGCTACCCTCATTGAACGCAGGGAGCTGTTTTCGCAATTGATGGACCTGTCGGGGTCGTACAGGCGGCCCATCCTGATCATAGAGGGTGAAGACCCGTTCTTCTTTTCAGGTCGCAGAATACATCCGATGGCGATACAGGGCTTCCTCAACACCATTGCCCTTATGCGCATACCCACCCTTTATACGCTCAACGAGGTTGAGACAGCGCAGGTTATCGGCATGATCGCTGAAAAAGAGCAGGAGAAGAGAAATAGACCCTTCAATCCTCACGGAAAGCGCAGACGCCTCTCGCAGAACGAGGCTAAGGAATACCTTGTGGCATCGATCCATGGCATTGGACCTGTAGCGGCAGGGAATTTGCTTGGGCACTTCGGCAGCGTAGAGAAGGTGATGGCAGCGCCGCGGGAGGAACTGATGAAGGTGGAGCGTGTCGGGGCGAGGATTGCAGAGAGGATACGGGAGATGGCAGGAGGGCGATATGAGCCAGATAAATAAGTATCTTTCTTATTCTGGGAAATTAGATGATTCTGATAATTGCCGAAGGTGCAGTTCAGGATGACCGAAAGTTTTATCAAACAATGATGCAATTGATTGTTTGGTGTCACGTCCGAAAAACCTTAAAGATGCGTTGCTATCGTTAAAATTTTGGTTTCTGATGTTTTTAGGGAGCTTATCATCGGATGTCATATCTACATTGTATGCATTTACAGCGGGATGCGATGAAAAGAACCAATCGGTAAAACTTTTAATTAAAAAATTTAATGAAATTGGGTTATTTAACAATCTATTTTTGACGAAAACCATTTCTTTAATAATAATAGTCGCTATCGAATTAGGCACTATTATTTTGATATATCAATATTTGAAATATAAAATTACTACAAAAAATCAAAAAAACTTAAGATACTGGGGGTCATCAATCTTTGTTTTTATCTTCCTTTTTATGATTAACGACCCTTCTCTCGATACAATCATTTCTTTAATGGTAATAGTTGCTATGGAATTAATCGTTATTATTACATTAATATATAGTTATTTAAAACATAAAGTGTCGCTATCATTGGTATGGCTATCCTTGTTCTTTATATTGTTTTTCTTTTTGCTAATACATCTATATGGTTTTTTAGCCAATCTTGATTTTCTAATTAAACACTCATGGCGGTGTTAATATTATAATTCGAATTCCATGGAACTTCTGATAATGAAATTGTGCAAGTGATAACAGCCTTCGATGAAAATTAGGCAAAATACAGATTAAAGGAATATTCAAACCATAACAATCTCCCCGGTCCTCTCGTACGTTCTGAGCCCGGCAGGCAGTTTTTCTTTAAACCTCTCTGAGCGCAGCGCATCGAGGAATATCCTGATCTCCCTGCTCTCAAGAAGTTTCACAGGGATAACAAAATCATACTCTTCATCAGTGATTTTAATGAAAACAAGCCCGTTCAGTTGTGCAGCTGCGCGAATCCCAACTCCCACATCCGCTTTTCCAAGCCTGACCGCTGCTGCGACAGCGCTGTGGGTCTTTGCTTCTGTGTGATAACCTTTTATACGCTCAGTAAGTTCCTCAAATGACACCCCTTTTTGCTCTGCTATCTCTTTGAGCTTCAGATCAGTCATCACACGGGTTCCTGAGCCTGAATTCCTGTTAATAAGCCTTGCATCGAGCATGTCCTCAAACTTCCTGATGCTGCTGCCTGTTCTCACGATCAATCCCTGCTCCCTCAGATAGCCCTTGACAACAGCCACATTGCGCAGCCCTTTCAGAAAAGGGATATTGTATTCTCCTGATTCAGAAAGCAAATGCACGCCTGCAATATCAGCCTTACCATCCCTGAGCGCGCTCAGTCCTCCCTGCGAGCCAGCATTGATAACCCGCATGTTCAAGTCCATGATATCAGAAAGCACATCAAGTCCAAGACAGTGGCTGCCAACGAAAAGCAGATCCGTAACACGCGGTTGCCCGAACAATATAACTTCTACGCTCTCACCCGCATCGAGCATTTCTACAGAAGACGGTATCTCAATAAAACCATCAGCTTCTGAAAGCGTGGTTATCGCCCCAGAGCCTTTCTCGATTGGATACGCCAGCCCACGTACAATGCCTACAGGAAGAAACTGGCTTCGCCCATCAGACCGCACACGAGATGCCATTTTTGCACTGATGTGTACAGATTCCTCATTTTTCCCTGTAAGTTTCCTGATAAGCGGCGCTACAAACTCATTGAAAATAGTAAGTGATGATGCAGGATATCCAGGAAGACCGAAAATCGTTTTTCCAAATACCTTTCCTATAACAGCAGGCTTTCCTGGCTTGATGTCGATCCCGTGAGCAAAAACAGTGCCGTTCTCCTCTATAATTCTGTATATCATATCGCCTGTGCCTGCCGATGTGCTCCCCGAAGTAAGAATGATATCGCATCTCAATGCGGCTTTTTCAAGTACATCCTTCATCTGTTCCTCCTCGTCCCTTACAATGCCGCAGTTGAGCGGGGTCCCGCCGCACTCTTTTACGGCTGAGGCAAGTGAAAACGAATTTATATCGTATATATTCCCTTCCTCAAGATTCCCACCCGGCTCCGCAAGCTCGTTCCCTGTTGAGATGATGCCCACGTTCAGCCCATATACTTTCACTTTTCGTCTTCCCACTGCTGCCAGAACGCCGATCTCGCGCGCACCAAGAAGCGTTCCCTTTTTTAAAACCCGCTCACCTGCCATGATATCCGCGCCTGCCTGCATCACGTTTTCATTGATAGAAACAGGGCGGAGGATATGCAGATATGTATCCATCCGTGTATATTCTACCATTACGACTGCGTCAGCGCCTGAAGGCATGACAGCGCCTGTTGCAATTTCAGCGGCTTCGCCGTGCTCTATATGAATATCAGGGTTTATCCCTGCATGGATAGACCCCACTTGCTTAAGCTGCACTGGCTTATCCTCGCGCGCTGTATAGGTATCAGATGCATGAACGGCATATCCATCCATCGAGGCTCTGTTAAAAGAAGGCACGTCAACCGAGGAGACCGCATCCTCAGCAAGAACCCGCCCGGATGCATTTTCGATATCTATGTCATATATGGCTGGCAGTACTCCAAGATGCTGGATTATATTTTTAGCTTCAGCCACGGTAATGAGTTTTCTGAATTCCTTTTGCATGTATTTTATCGCGAACTATGTAACGGAATACGGGATACATGTATCAATACCTTCGCCACACTGGATATCAATAAGGCTATATCAATAAGATAAGATGAACTCTGGGATATATAGTACGTTCTTTCGATATATCCCAGGACTTATATGTTCGATATCAATGTACATCTTGAA
>JAWOKW010000259.1:0-2603 GCA_033854095.1 Candidatus Methanoperedens sp.
CCGTACGTTTCTACTACATCTGATTTTTGGGCTATAAATATATGAAAAATCCGACAGCATGTTACTGGCCATTATACTTAGCGTCCATATTTTGGGTATTTATACGTCTCTTTAAATTGACAATATCCTGTTATTTTTTGCCAAGTCGATACAAGGATTATTAACGCTTAGAATTTTATAAACAAGCTTTAAAATGCTTATTTTTGAAACATTATGTGAATTTTTGTAGTGAAGACATTGGTTATTATAATTAGTAATCTATAATATCAAATACACCCTATTAGAGTTATTTTCAACAAATAAGAGCTTTAAAATGCTTATTTGTAATAGAGCGAAAGATTTAATTGATGGGAAACATGCGTTATAAGACCTTACCGAATTCTTTTCTAATTCTCTCTATCAGCTTTTTCTTACCTCTATTTTCAAAAGCAAACCTCTTGATAAATTCAACCCATTTAGCCTCATTCCTCTTTACTGCGTATATATCCCTGGCCGTTGTGAGAAGGAACATAGCTTTATCGTAATAAACATGGGAGCGAAGAATGTCCTCGTTTATCCTCATCTTGCACAGGGTAACTCCTTCTTCAGGCGCCTTTTCTGCCACCGCGATAGCAACTTTTGCAACCATCTCCACCGGCACAGCATTTATGAAATGCTTTGTCAGTGTACCAGATAGTTCAGGTGCCTTTTCCATAAGGTAGGGTATCAGAAGGATTGCTGCCCCTGAACTCCCCTTTTTTAAAATATGATCGCACAGATCTCTAAGAGTATCCATATTTGAATCCTTTATCATCGAGTTCAGAAGCCGTTTCATGGGTGGTCGATCATCTGTCCATCCCCGCTCCAGTACCACCCTTGTAAGCAGGTTGGATTCTTCGATCATACCCTTATCCCTTGCTTCTTTGGAAACCTCGATTATAAGCCGGGAAGAAATTCCAGGCTCTGAGCGTATTATATCTATGGCAGCTTTCAACTCCTTATCATGCAAAAGTGTGCGAACGGCACTATCTCTGTTCTTTAGGCTTTTCATCATTGCAGATTTGAACTCTTCTAATTTGCCAATGCTATAGAAAACCTTCTTCATCACTTCATATTCGTCTTTATCAAACTGCCTTGCTAGCATTTCAAGAGCGACATCAACAGATGTATTGTAATCTACAAGTTCAGGTTTCTGCTGGACCAATATCTCGGCAAGATAAAAGTACAGTTTATTTAAACTGAAAGACGGCTCCTCATGAAGCGCTAGTCCTTTTTTAACCATATCGAGGGCTTCCTTAAACCTGTTTTCCTCCATGAGAACCTTTGCAACTCTGGAATAGTCCTCCTTATCAGCAAGCTCATATCTAGCAAGGCGGAGCTTCTCTTCAGTTTTTCCGATTTTCTCATATAGTGCGGTCAATGTTTCTATTGTGTTCCTCTTTTTATACTTATAACTGAAGTCAGAAGCAGTTTCTCTTTTATCCTCTAGTTTTTCCATCATATATTCCTCTATGCGATGAATGTTTTCTTCATTTACAATGTTGTAAAGCATTTCTTGCGTCTCCAGACCATAATCCTCCTCTTCGATGATATCCAGTATCCTTTCCAAGAGTTTATTCTTGTATGGGCTATCATCTATCTGTTCCATACACTCGTTGAAGTCATGTATGCACTGGGATACGAAATCCCCCATGCCGCCATCAGAATCATCAATGCCTTCTTTATATGTGGTTACTCCGCTTTTCACCAGAGCCAGATAAACCTCGGATGCATTTTTATACGATCCCTTCTCCTTTAGTCTATTGGCTGTGTTTTTTATTTCTTCAAGGCTATGTATTACGTCCCATACATGGTAATAATCAAGTTCTCCATGCACTATCCACCCTATTTTTTCTGAGATAGCGTCTATATTTATTTCAGGCTTTTTCTCTTTCTCTATGGAGAATTCATCGATGAGAGAAGGATTTTGTTTTAATATTTTTTCTAGGATACTGATTATTTCACCTTTGCTAATTCTTTCCAGCGATAGCAGGAATTTATCAGCATCAACGAATGAGGAAGGCTCATGAACCCATTTCAGAAGAAGTGCTACCCCATGCTTGCACATGAATCCTACAGGACAATTGCATTTTGTACTCATCTCAGCATCATTAATAAAAGCTCTAACCTCATATGGTTTGGCTGAACTTCCCATTACCTGAGAATAAAGGATGTTACCTATTTTCACAGTATTGGAGACATAACCATGGTTATAGTAATCGAGCCCTTTAGAAAAGGTTTTATCTCCAAAGATATCCCGTATCACATTTTCAGTAAGTTTTGTCATAGTGGTTACAATTTATAATTATCTGCAAAATCTTGTTATATATCCCCTATGAAAAAAGCTTTCTCATTAATACGAGGCCATCCGCTAATTCAATCTGCAATCTATTACTACTTTGTCACTTTGGATATACAATAGCGTCAGACACTTGTGGTTTTCGTATTTTGAGGATTCGACTTGAAATCAACATCAAATCGATCTACCAATTCATGGAGGTGACTCCTGGAAGGCAGTTTTGATAATCCAGTGAGCACAGCAATGCCACGATCCCTGAAATGGAAAAAATTAAGCAAGTAGTAAT
>JAWOKW010000260.1:0-5691 GCA_033854095.1 Candidatus Methanoperedens sp.
TTCTTACCGTATTACGATGAGAAAATATCGGTCTGGCTTCCCACCTCAGGACTTGCAAGGATTATTCCGCTCGTGAACGGCCCCAATAACATCGTATCAGAGCGTGGCGTCTATTTCGGGAACGACATACACACCAACCAGGAGGTCATAATCGATCTTGATAAGCTCGGAGCGAGCCACACGCTGATGATCGGCCCTACAAGGTCAGGCAAAACCACGGCCATGGCCATCACGGGGATCAGAACCATCCTGAACGGGGACGATGCGATCTATATAACGAACAAGCCTGACCAGACGACCAATTACCTGGCTGTAGCAGAGTTTTTCAACGATGTCAGCCAGATAATAAACCTGGGAAGGCAGCCGGATGGCACTACAAAATACAATATAAACCCGCTTGAAATAATATTCAACGAGAACGTAAAGTTTGACCCGGTATCAAAGTTCTATGAGCACGTTAACACGGTAAAGTTCTTCCTGAACCTTCTGACTGGCGGGGACAGGACACATAAGCAAATGACCTACATCGGCGAGACCCTGATAGAGCTGTATGCAAAATTCGGGATCAACCCTGAAGACAGAAAAACCTGGAAACAGGAGAAGCAGCCCACATTTCTTGATTTATATGACCTGTGGGAGAGAGATAAGAAAAGATACAAGAACGATGCGACCATAGAGGCGGTGCACAGCAGAACATCCTCTCTCAGGAATACCCTGAGCTGGCTTTCAAACCCCACGAACGTGGACCTGACAAAACAATATACAGTGATTGACCTGTCTGCAATCCCGACAGATACCCAGGAAGCCATGAACTACCTTCTCACGGCTATCCTTGCGCTGAGATTTAATGTGAGGTCAAAAAGAAAAACAACCATAATGATAGACGAAGCCGGGGTTTTCCTGAAGAACACCAGGCTTCAGGATGAGTTTTCACGGATGCTTAAACAGGCAGGAAGCTATGGTGTCAGGATCATAATCGGGTCCCAGCAGTTAGCCGACCTCTCAAGCATTAGTCCTGAACTGAGGGCGAACATCTTCATCTCTGAGATATACGGGCTGAACATCGGCAAAAGTATCGATGATGTGGTAAGGTTCTTCAAGCTTTCAAGCAGTGACGAACAGTTCCTGGTATCCTGCTCAAAACCCGGCATGTGCGCAGTCTCGGTAGGCTGGCCTTACGCAACGACCTACCATATGCAGCGAGTGGCATCAGACCTTGAGGCGCAGATCCTGTTCGGGAAGCAAGAGCGACAGGTCGCGTATACTTTCGTTCATCCTGACCTTGAATCCTTCGCAAAAGAGCAGGGCGTGATAATGGCTGACTGGATAAAAGGCGATACAACGGTACTCAGGGCGGAAAGGCATGTAGAATGGGAACAGCGGGTGATCGGAACAGGAAAGGTCTTTGCATACATAGACAAGAAAAAACTCAATAACAGGCTTATACTGAACCAGAGCAAGGAGCATTTTTTAGGGGCAATCCAGATAGCAGCGTGTTTCATAATAAGGAATATCAAAGTGGAGGTTAACCATTATGACGATGCTGACGTTGTGGCCTGGCTTCCGGACGGGACTGTGGCATTTGAGTACCAAACCGCGGGGTCTAATGATCCAAAGTTACTGACCGAGAAAAGGAAATGCGGTGAAAGCAAGTATGGTCGTCTGTTTTTCGTGGGCAATGCCCAGAGCGCCAAGGAGATAGCAGAGGCGATAGGAACGGATGAGATCGTAATCCCGAGAGGCGCCCGGCTTGAACAGAAGATCAAGGAGCTCCTCGGAGAAAGGAGTTTGGAACAGGAAGATTCTTGAAGATAAGAAACGAATCTGAAAAAACGATAGCGTTCGTCTGCTCAATTTTTGAAAAACTGAGAGCTTCTGAAATAGCACAAACAATAGTGATGACTGAACTCGTCATCCGGCGCGGCGCTCATCTTTAAGAGAAGATCAAGGAAATCTTTGTAGATACAAATTCAGAGCAAAAGAATTTCCAAACACAAGAAACCAAAACCGAAAAACAGCATCGGTCGTCTGCTCGTTTTGGATAGTATTTGATTGCATCAAAATATCTAATCACTATCCGCAGGCTCAGTGGTATTTTATATGGGTTGATATATTTTCTATGAGGAGTCTTGAGAAGGCCCAAAAAAGCAGGAAAAGCAAGAACGGTCGTCTGCTCATTTCAGTCAAAAATCGATTAATTAGGTTCAGAATTCAATAGTGGTATATAAAGAAGTGGCAATTGAAGAGCAGAGCAGTATGGAGCAAATTGGCGCTGTTATTTCCAGTTATTTTCCAAAAAGGAGCGCTAATAAGGGAGATAGGCAAAGGGTACTTATTTATTAGACCTCACCCCAGGACTACCACCACTTTTCATGTAGCATAAGAAGATAAGCCTTTTAGTCTAAATCCCATAAACATCTACCAATCTAATGTCCATTACTATACACTATTCTCTGCATCATACAGATAACCCGCCGTGTCATTGTATAGAAGCATTCATTCCACAATGGAAGATGCGGTTTATAAGGATAAGAAAAATCACTTGTCCAAAGATTCGGTGATCTCTACTAAACACAGTAGGTCGATTCCTTTCCTCTCCTGGAAGTCGCGGTTTTCTGGCGCTGGAAAAACATCACATTACCTTCATACTTATTTCAATCACGGCGCCTGGATATCGCCCCCGCACGACTCTCTGATATAAGGAGCTCCCTGAGCCTGCAAGGTTTGCGCACGAGTATGTGACCGGGTTGAAGAATCTTGAGAATCTGAAGCAATAGAGTTTTCGAATGTCTGCTCAGACGAATACTTTCACCCCGCTTTCCAACTCCTTTAATAGTTCCAATCTTATCCATGAACAGAGGTACAAGACATGGACCATCGTATTAATCCCCACAATCTACCGCTTTGTATTAAACGATTAGCAGAGGAAGGATTCACCATAAACGTTGAATCCTCGAAAAGAATCATCCAAATAACCTGTGAAGGAGATACATGAAAAAATATCATCCCAATTCGATCAGACCGGATTAATTGAATTTTGCGGTTAATATGGGCAGAACAGTTCCGAGCTTCCGTATGCTGCTTGAAGAGATAATTGAAGATTTATCGATTTTCAAAAGAGCATTGAGAGGAGAAGATATGAAAATTACGAAAACCATAGATGAACATTTATTTAATGCAATCGAAGAACAGAGAGGAAACAAATCTAAAAGTGAGCTCTGTAATGAGATTCTTAAATCGTATTTAGAGCCAGACCTTTTCGATATTTATAAAGGACATGTTCAGGAAGCCATTGATATTATAAATGAAGAAATTGACCTTACCGAATATGGAGATTTGCATTCCAAAGCTGTTGCGGAGAACTTTTTCCTGAAAGAAAAATTGAAAAGAGTTAATATGATCAGGGATGAATCTAATAGACAATTCTTAAACTATCTAAAAAGGATAGATAGAAATAAGACTCCCACACTTGAATATATTGCTCAATGCAAAAAAATCATGGAGAATCCCAATTTTGCAAAAACAATATGTGATGCCCATAATTCTGGTTTCTTATTTCATCAATATGTATGTGAAAACGTTCTTGATACTTATAGAAAATATAATAATACAACAGCCAAAATTTATTTTGCGGACGCTCCCCTCGTCCTGGAGTGAAGGCCAATGCCAGATACGAGAACTGCAGTCCAAGCATCCGACTTTTCTAAGCGTACGGGATGATAATACCAGTCCATTCAATTGCGCGCTGTGAATGCGCCAGGGTATCGCCCCCGGGCGACTCTCTGATATATGGCTGCGAGGCATCGCAGCGTCAGGAATTGATATATCCTCCGGGGTTCAGATCTCAGAACTGCTGCCTGTGATCAAGTGTGAGCCGCCCCTCCAGCAATCGCATGTCTGCTCCTGATTCTGCCCGCAGTTCTTCCCGCAGGCCGCCCTGCCTTCCCCGGTGATAGTTGTGTTTGTGTTCAGATATTATTGAATACCCTCTTCCCTTGGCCCACACCCCTAACCTCTAACCCTGACGCCGCATCAATTATATCGAGAACAAGGCGTTTTCTCCTTTCTTGCGTCAACGGCATCGGGCTGAAGCACCGAGGAGGGTGCTCGCGTTTTTATGCAATATGTTTGATTGTTGGGACTCCACTTCTAATTCACTCGCAAAGATTTTTGAGTTTGATAATTTAATCTTCAATGTATTTTATGCTGTATCGGTGTCAATCTTTCATTAACAAAATGTTAATCACGATCACGAGATAAGTTCTTTGATTATCGGCCACAACATTTTTTGTATTTCAGACCGCTATGGCACGGACATGGCTCGTTTCTGCCAATTTTTCTTTGTTTAGTAAGGGTTCCTTTATTGCTTTGCTCTTTCCCAGCATCTTTTATTTTAAAGTCAATAGTGAAACCAGTTTTATGTTCTAACTTTTTGTTGTAGCCAGGTTTAAGTGTCTTCAAAACTTCATGTGCAATTTGCCTAATCGCTGCACGCTCTGGTTTATCTAAAACTTTTGCTCCTGTACCATGATCAACAATCAAATCTAAACCATTTCGTGAGAGATTTGCATATGTTTCATCAAGAGAGGGATCAACGTGAGCACCGCCATCCTGATTTGCTGCAGTTAAAATTAAATCTTTTCGGGTCAGTTTACGACCTCGTCTATCCACAAAAACAGGTTTATTCCACCAGCTGTCGAAATCTATCATTTTAGCCTTGTTAGATGGCAGTTTGTCAAGCATTGCGACATAACGGATTTGGTGTGGTTCAGTTAGAATTGTTATTAGGCCACCATGGGACAGAATATTATTCGAATCCAAATCTGAAGAAGTGTCAAGAAATTTGAGGTTTTTCCCCATTTGTACTAAAAGAGAATGTGATAATGGAGTTTCGTGAACTAATATGCGAATTGTAACAGCAAGCCTCTTAGCTTCTTCTTCCATGCCAGCGTCAAAAGAATTAGCAGAAGCTTCGAGAAAAGATATCTGTTCTTTTAAATGAACCTCAAGTTCTTTTTGAGATAACCGTATTTTATTCACATTCAATCTCCTGGTGTCTAACATTTTCGGGTCTCCTTAAATTTGAGCAGGTAAATCAAATAACAACTTCAATTTGCCTGCTAAACAAACATGCAAATATTCTTACACTTTTATTACATATATAATTTATTAATATCATTTACTCTTGGGTTTCAATTCAAGCGTTTGCTAAGAAATATCAAATGTAGATTATATTATGTACCTGTGCCCGCCTTGTTTTTCTGCCCCCCCTGCACACGATTACCCTCCGTCTGAGGGGTGAAGGTTTGCCCTGACGGGTGCTCGGCTGCGGCCTTGCATCGCTGCGGCGACAAACCATCACGCCTTCAGCCGGCTTCCACAAGAACATGCCAAGGTTGAGGCGGCGTCTCTGTCTCCCTGCCCGAGGTTGTTATGGAAATCAAAGAACGAATGTTAGAATGTCCGGAATGCGGAGAGCTTATGCCTGCTCTGCTATTGAATGACTTGAACAAATGTGATAACTGTAGTTGCCATGCCCGTTTCTTCGACAGCTGCCCAACCCATCCAACAGATGAATGTATCAAAACCTGTCACAGGGAAAACTGCTCATTCCTACCAGAAGATGAAATGTTGAACGATTTCATGGCAGGGAGGGATTTCTAATGCCTCTCGTTATTTTTGATGATGGAA
>JAWOKW010000261.1:0-7907 GCA_033854095.1 Candidatus Methanoperedens sp.
GAATGATGATGCTGACTGTAAATACAAGGGAAGAAATCGAGATACTCAAAAACGCACTTGGGGCTCGCATAAAAGGAAAGATAATCAATAATACTGATGATAAAGGCATTTATGACCAGTGGGTGTATGCTGGATATAGTATTTGATGGAATCCTGCGCTAACAACTGCCATCATCTTCCGTTGACCACATATATTTTCCCCTCATGAACTGTTTTGTCTTCCCGCACCATGGGCACGTACTGAGGGTATACATGAATATTTTCATTATGATTTCACTCCTCGATTTTTATAAATATTTTTCCATCTTTTTTAATAAGGATTGCAAAAACCCATGAAAGTAAAAATATATATTTTATTCCAATAGTCTATATATAGTATAAACTATCAGTAGATTAAAGATAATATGGAAGCACGGAAAGTATACGTAAGCGGCGGCTCGACGTATGTAATTTCACTGCCCAAAAAATGGGTTAAGAGGACTAACCTTAAGCCTGGTGATTCTCTTGTGGTTACAGAACAGGGCAATTCGTTATTGATAGAGACAAGTGTTATTGAAAAAGAGTCTCGGGTAAAGGAGGTTAAAATATCACAGGTAATATCAAGCGAAGCCCTTGAGCGGATATTGATTGCCTATTATCTTGTGGGCTATGATACAATCAAGATAAAACTTGACAGAAAAGACAATCTCTCGTATAGAGAAATCATACGGAACATTCTGGATTATTTGATAGGCGTGGAGATAGGCGAGGATACTGACGAAGCAATGGCACTTGAGATAATGCTGGATTACAAACGTATGAACACAATGCAGATACTCCAGAGAATGTTTTCCATAGACAGGTCAATGCTTCTTGATCTTGGTAAAGCTTTAAAAAACATGGATATTGGTCTTGCAAAGGATATAATAGTGAGAGAAAGAGAAATCGACAGGCTGTATTTTTTAGTTGTGAGGCAGCTCAAGAGCGCAGTAGAATACCAGCAGATAGCTGAAAAACTTGGAATAGAATCCCAGAGGGATTGCCTTGGATACAGGATTGTAGTAAAGGTTCTTGAAAGAATTTCAGACCATATAGAAAACATAGCAAAAAATTATATTAAATTATTTGAAATCCAGGACGCAGCAAAGCTTGACGAATTTATAAGTCTCGCCAGAGATGTGGTTTCAGCGTTCGAAAAATCAATCCAGGCATTATTTACAAGAAATAATGAACTTGCTGAAATGGTCTTTCATGAACTGAAAAAGATCGAAAAGCATCATTCCGATATTTCAAAAGAATTATTCAACATAGAAGATATTCAATCTGCTATTTTAATGAAAACAATGCTTGATAGTCTTGGAAGGATAGCAAGCTACAGCGGAGATATCGCGGAGGTGGCTATCAATATGTCAACAGAAGTATCTTGATCAAATCATCCAAAGAAATCCGAAAGACTCCGCTGGAACAGAGTCTCCTTCAGCACTGTGCTCTCCTTTATCCATCGTTCCTTTGGTATGACAAGCCTCGTGGAAATATACTCAAAAGCATCATTCAAAGACAAAAATTTTCTTGGAGGTGACTTCAATGCAGCCCTCACGTTCTCCCTCACGTTCCATACTCCCACAGGCATGATGTATCCCGGATGCGCCTCCCTCAGGATCACAACGCGTGCCTGCCTTTTTTCTTTCACAAGATATTCATTCACAGCAAGCCTTGCCGCATAATAGCAACCGCCAATCTCAGCATAGTCTGTTCTTCCTTCATAACCTTCTGAAGATGACATTATAGCCACTTCTTTTCCAAAGGGGTTCCATACTGTATTGGGATACCACGCTTCTATAAGTTCATAGCTCCATGCCAGCGGCATAATCAGGACCACGAACCTGTTATCAAGCTGCCATGACTCAAAAACCATATATTCATTGACAAGCTGGAAATCCTTCATTTTCTCCATCAGATGAGCAGATATCATGCTGTCAACTGCTGTGATGCTCCACCGCGTAGGAACAAAGCAGCGTGATTTGCCTTCACCAAAAGAGCCGACTGAAAAAGCTTTCTGGATGCCTGATACTAATGTACCTTTTTCATAAAGTTCGAGCACAGCATCCTTTGCCCTGATGTCTGTGTCATTATGTGCTTTTTCCATACTCTGGTCAAACTTTGTATTTCCAACGTCGATCTTTTTAAGAGGCGCAGCAGGTCCAAATGGCTGTACTTCATCATCGAGCACAAGTCTTGCTCTGGGCTTTTTGAAGAATTCTGCCTCAACATCGACAGGAGAAGAAGAAAGTGCCATCTCACGCGTGGCTTCGATGATGCGGCTGCTTTCAAAATCCCTTATATGCGCCCTGTATTTTCCTCTCACAAGTTGCGAGCGAAAATCCACGATGTCATCGATGCTCTTTCCAATCCACATCTCAGGCGTATCAAGAAGGGCAGTATCGCCATGCAACGGCGGGATTAAAGGTCCTACCGAAATATATGGATATCCGATCCTGCCCACGAACACACCAGGCGGAGAGGAGCCATCAATGTTCAGGCTATCCATGAGTGGTTTTATTTTAGCATTGGAATAGAATTTGACAAGGACAGGGCATCTATCTTTTCCACATAACAACTTCGCGCCTCGGCAGAGTACGCAGAGAGTATTGCTATTGCCGCTAAATAGCTCTTGCATGAATTAATAGATGATAAAGGAAGATATAAAGTCAATGAGATATCAGAACTGAACATTAAGCTTAATACCCGAAATCCTCCATATAGTCCAATCCATGCATCGTCTTCCTCCAGGTCAGCAAATCACAAATAAATTCCCTGTCCAGCATTTCGGGCAGGTGCCTGAATTTAATAAGAAAACATGGGATTTCCATATCGAAGGGCTTGTGGAAAACCCAGTCAGGCTGACCTATAATGAATTCATGGCTCTGGAAAGGACGACTATCATCAGAGATTTTCACTGCGTGCTTGGATGGAGCAGGTGTGATTTAAAGTGGGAAGGCGTTTGTTTCAGTGATATAGCAAAGCTTGTAAAACCAAAAAGCAGCGCAAGCTTTGCAACCATTGAGGCTGATGGCGGGTACACTACCAGCCTGCCGCTTTCGGATTTGATGCAGCCTGATGTGCTCTTTGCTTATTATCTTGATGGAAAGCCGCTTGAACCCATCCACGGCGGGCCGCTTCGCATCATCGTACCGAAAAAATACGCCTATAAGAGCGCAAAGTGGGCAAGAAAAGTGGTGTTCACAGAAGAGCAGGAACTTGGATTCTGGGAACAGAGAGGATACAACAATAGCGCGGACCCGTGGAAAGAAGAAAGGCATTCCTATTGAGATTCAGAGGCGTCGCTCTTTGTAACCATGGAAAAGTTCACTTCCAACGCCGGGATAAACTATTCTATCCTCTACAGGTGTCGGGCGCTTGACCTTTTGCCACTTATCCTGAGGTTCTGAGCCTTCAAGGGCTGCCTTTGAGGGCTGTATATCTCCCATACGGGGATTCTTTCTGATATCGATGCCTTCTACATTGTGGCTGAACTCTATGGGGATATTGTTCGGGTCGTAGGAATAAATGGAATGGATGAAACCATGGTCAATGACCTCTGATACCCAGAAACCCGCAGCTTCAAGTTTATCCTTGAGTTCCCACAGGTCATCTTCTGTTTCAACGCCAAACGAGACATGGTCAAATCCGAACTTACCGCTTACAGGTCTGCCATGCTCTTTTTTTACCATTGGCTCAACCCCCTTCCATTCAAAGAAAGCTATGAGGTCGCTGGGTGATATCTCGAAAAAGTAATGCCTGTACCCAGGTGAGCCAAGACCTGCCACAAGGCGCATGCCGAGAAGGTCGCGCCAGAAGCGTATCGTTCTATCCATATCGCCTGTTGCCATTGCAAGATGGTTGATGCCGTTGAATTTTATCATAAATCAACCCCGTTAATCCATAAAGTTTAATTGGAACTACGTTTTATTTAAATTTAATGGGTACTTCCACATGACAATGTCATTATCACATATCATAATAGAACGAATCCAGCAGCATGGTGCTATTTCCTTTCGGGATTTTATGGAAATGGCGCTTTATTATCCAGAACTTGGCTATTATACATCTGCTAAGGATAATATCGGTTCAGGAGGAGATTACTACACAAGCCCGGCTCTTACTCCTGTCTTTGGAGAAATGCTTGCAAAGCAGTTTGAAGAGATGTGGCATATCCTCGGAGAAGAAAAGTTCAAGCTCGTGGAAATGGGGGGAGGTAATGGCATGCTTTCCAGTGATATTCTTGGATATCTTAAAAAAAACCAGGACTTTTTCAGGAATATCGAGCACTGCATCATTGAAAGGCATGATTCCATCAGAAAGCTTTACGGAATGACAGGATGTATTTTCTCAAACGAACTTGTTGACGCCTTTCCTGTGCACCAGGTGGTAATGAAAAAAGAATTGATGGAAGTTTTTGTTGATTATAAAGATAATTTTTTTGAAATACTGAAACCTGCTTCAGATGAACTTAAAGACTACTTTGCGGAAATGCAAGTATTTCTGCCAGAAGGATACAGGACAGAAATAAATCTCGATGCTGTAAAATGGATACAGGAGATAGCTTCGATCCTCAAAAATGGATTTGTAGTCACTATAGATTATGGATATCCTTCTTCTGAACTATATCAGGACTATAGAAGTCAGGGCACGCTCATGTGCTATTATAAGCATACTGCAAACGATTCTCCCTTCCAGCATATCGGAAAGCAGGATATTACATCGCATGTGAATTTTTCAGCACTTGCGTACTGGGGCAGTAAAAATGGACTGGAGCTGTGCGGTTTCACGGACCAGGCGCATTTCTTGCTTGGGCTTGGGATTGAAGAGCACATGAAGCATCTGCAGGAAAGCGGTGAAGCGAACTATCTTAAAAAAATGCTTCAGGTAAAAACTATCATGATCGAAATGGGTGAGACCTTCAAAGTCCTGATACAGAAAAAAGGGCTTGAATGCAGTGAGCTTTCAGGCTTAAAATTCCAGAGCCACTGGAGGATTTCCTCCCAATGACCATAATAAATATTGATGAACATACCAATTCAATATGAAGAGGAAATACTCGAGCCAGAGTTAAGACCTGAATATATTGAAAAAGCCATGAAAATAATTCAGCAAAAGGCTGTCGATGTTGGGAGTACTGAAAAATTGAGGGATAGACTGGGCATTTAATGTCTTTATGTACACCTTAAAGATAAAGCCTGATCTTGAAAATACCCTCAAGAAGTTAGCGAAAAAGAACAGAAAACAGGTTGAGATTATTCTTAAGAAAATCGATGAAATCTTCTTTCTTTTCTTCAAGCGCAGGTATTCAATTTGCCATAAAAGATGCATAATTCATTGCTTTAAAATATTTACTATTCCCTCGATCACCTCATTGATTTTGTTGAATTTAAGGTGACCCACACTATATAAAACAATATGATGATCTGCTGTAAATATTCGATTTGGTCGTACATTACTTTTCTGTTTAAGTGTCCCAGTATCGAAGTCATCATCCTCAATTGGAACTGCATATCTATCTCTTATCTGCTGACTGGTTATCTGGCAGAGTATTATGTCATCCCCTTCTAATTCAGCAATAACCAGGGCAGGACGTCTTTTAGCATAGGTTAGATCAGAAAAAGGAAAAAGAACTACTACCACATCTCCTTTTACAAATTTTGCCAAGCATCCTCCTCCTCTGGCCTCAGCCAATCTTTCTTAAGAGAGGTTTCGCTTGCAATAGCCGTTGCCATCCTTTCTTCCAATGCTTTTGATTCTAAAAAGCGTATAAAGTCCAGTATCTCTGCAAGATACTCTTCAGGGACACTTTCAATTTCTTTTAAGACTAATTCTTTCATCGGCATATTTTCACCATGGTATTTATCTTGACTTTGTCATACTAACTTCTGCTATATATTTAAATATAATACTCTCCTCTTATAAATCAATGTATATTTATATTAATAAATTCATTGAGCTAATAAAAAAAGATATCAGGCAAGCCAGAAGTAAATTAAATACATACCACAACAGATTCACTGAACATTTTAAAACCAAAACACGTAACGTGGCGACACATGCCCTTATCTATCTACTGTGAGTTTCTTAATTCACACCACCCCCATCTCTCCCAGCCTCTCAGGCAAATACGTATCAGTCACATAATCCAGCCCCTTCCCTGCAAAAGCCTGCTGTTCAGCCTTCTTTCCTATCTTCAGCATAAGGTTTATCTGGTCTTTCCAGTACTCGGTATCAAAGCGAGGGTCTGTAAGCTCGCTCTCAAGCGCCTTTATATCTTGGTCATTGAGCTTATCTGTGGAAAGCTCGTACTCAACAATATCAGCGGACTGAACACCTATGAACTTCGCTGCTGGCGTTGCCATGAACTCTGAGAGATGTGCGCTCTTGATCGCACCGTATGCAACGCTTGCAAAAATCCGAAAGCTCCAGGGGTCGCCGTCGGTGAACACCACGACAGGGATCTTGAGTTCCTCGTTCATGCGCTTGATGATGCGCCGGGTGCTTCGCGCTGGCTGACCTTTGAGGTGCACTAAGATAGCATCGAAATCCTCGTCAAACCCGTTCTCGATCAACCTGTCGTACATTCCACCTGTCTCTATGGCAATAATGAATTTTGCATCGTGTTCTAAGAACTCGATTGTCTCCACATTGTAAGGGATCTGGTATCCAGCCTCGCCCACGTCCTCCTGGCAGTGCATGGTGCGCTCACCGCGCTTTGTGACTTCCTTTATCTTAATCGGTCCAAAAAGAGCAGCCCCGTTCTCTTCAGGACGCACATGGAAATCCTCACGCTGCAATCCTGTTATAATCTCGAGGTCTTCGATAAGTCTGTCGCTTTCAGCCTGCTCATGGAATTTGGCTATATCCCAGTTCTCGCTGATGTAATATAATTCTCTCAATGTAGAACTCTTGTCCTGCTCAAGATGCCCTTTGATCAAAAGCTCAACAACATACGAGGTCTTCAAAAGCTGGTTTGCGCCTTTTACGGTCTTTGCGCTCCTCATGCTTTCACTGTCGCCATAGACCCACACATAGCTGTCTTCATTCAATTCGATGTTCCTCTTGGTGCGCGAAGGGAGCACTATGTGAGGGATGGTCTCGCTCTCGAACTGCTCGTAGAAATCCTGGATGAGTTTTTTTAGGGTGGTTTTTGCCTGTGAATCATGGACATTTTTATTGCTTTTTTCAGTCAGACCTTCAACCCCCATTTCCTTGAGATAATTAGCCGCAGATGAAAGCTGATGGGCGCAGATAATCGCTGATGGTAAATGCCGCTTCGTTTATTTTTTAACCGCAGATGAACGCAGATAAACGCAGATAACGGATTATATAACCTGCGCCCGTTTTTGCGTATAAGTAATTGTTTAAATGCCATTTACTATCCTCTTAATTTCAACTACTATGCGATATGAATGTTCTCGAATTCCTTAACGTTTTTTAATTCAGTATTTATCTGAGGTTCCATGTTCTCAAAACCTTATCCTAGACAACCTTTTTTCATACTCACCGATGCAATAAATCTGCGTTCATCTGCGTTCATCTGCGGTTCGTTTTCTAAAACTAACAATAATAGCAATATCTCAATACGTTTTATTATTCTCATTCAGTCCACGCAGCTTATAAATACGCTCATTGATTTTATTTTCAAGCACCTCAATCGTAATATTTTCTCAACATGGGAATAATTTACATAGGTTGAAGTGGAGGGTCTTGTTTATTTTCAATCACTTTCGTAATCGCATTCAGTATTTGAGAAGGAACAGGAACGCCTATCAATGCTGTGGATATCAATGGGAAAATATGTTCAATGATGCCTTCAGCCATTAAAGCAACCGCAGTGTGATATGTGACATGTCTGCCGAACATGCCAGCTTCTTTTTTGACTT
>JAWOKW010000262.1:0-3169 GCA_033854095.1 Candidatus Methanoperedens sp.
TTCAGAAACAAAATATCTGAGGGTAAGAAGGGATATGGGATCTTTCACACATCATAATAAGTATGGGGAAAAATGGTTAGCCTGAATATTTATCATTTCTTTTTTTTCTAGTGAATATATGAAATAAAAACATTTAATATTCGCTTAATTCCATATTAATTCGGTGATTAAATGGTAACTGAACATCCCTTAAAAATCTATGAGAAATTAGACCCTGACCTCCTTAAGCATGTTGAAAATTCCCGTGACTTTGTCTTTGCTGACGGCGCTTTGCCCAAGAAATTCAAGTTGCTTATTGCAATGGCTTTCGATGCATCATATGGAGCTGTTAATGGGGTAAAGTCATTGGCTCAGCAGGCTATAGATGCTGGTGCTACAAAAGAAGAAATCACAGAAGCATTGAGAGTTGCACAATATCTGAGTGGAGTAGGTTGCGTTTAGTCTCTGTCCTAAATTACGTGACCCTTTATATACCCATTGAATAACCATGATGGAGCATGTAAATGAACCACCGAAACACTGAGGCACAGAGTGCTTTTTTTGAAAGATTTCTTAGTATCTATGAGCCTCCATTTAGATTGTTTTTTAAGTAGGTCACAGAATTTAGGACACTACCGAACATTCTTGTCTGAGAGCTCTAATCAGTGGATACTATCTGTAATACTTTCATAAGAAAAACAATAAAGCTATGCTGATTGCAATATCAATAGTATTAATTTCCCAGTTTTTGTCTGGAGTGAGGCAAACCAAAATGATTTAGCAGTTGGATAAGAAAAAACGCTTATAATTATCCTATATTTAATATTTATAATCAGACGGAAAAAATAATAGTGTAGAGATATCCGATATGAATGAAGATCAAGAATTTAACCAAAAAAATCAGGGCGCGGTGGTTTCCATTCGGGGGAGTGTGATAGATGCTCAATTTCACAATCGGCTTCCGGAAATTCATAACCAGTTAAACGCGGGTGACGATGGCAGGGTGGTGATTGAAGTGTTAACCCATCTTAGCTCCGAAGTAGTACGTGGGATTGCCCTGACACCAACGCAGGGTTTGGCCCGGGGCTCTCTGGTGATTGATACAGGTAAGCCGCTCATGGTACCGGTAGGAGAGCAATTGCTGGGTAGAGTTTTCAACGTATTTGGCTCGACCATAGACCATAAAGAGAAGGTCAAGGCAAAAGAATGGCGTTCCATTCATCAGCCACCTGTGCCGTTATATCAGCAAACCACCACCTCTGAAATTTTCGAAACAGGTATAAAAGCGATTGACGTTCTCGCCCCGCTGGAACGCGGTGGCAAAGCCGGGCTGTTAGGCGGTGCAGGTGTTGGCAAGACGGTCTTAATTATGGAACTAATCCATAATATGGCGGGCAAGTATGCGGGGATTAGTATCTTCTGCGGCATCGGTGAACGCAGCCGTGAAGGGGAGGAACTTTACCGCGAGATAAAAGAGGTAGGGGTACTGGATAATGCAATTATGGTATTTGGTCAGATGAATGAACAACCAGGCGCAAGGTTTCGGGTTGGTCATGCAGCATTGACCATGGCTGAGTACTTCCGGGATGATGCCAGGCAGGATGTATTGCTCTTAATCGATAATATCTTCCGTTTTGTTCAGGCCGGGGCTGAGGTTTCTGGGCTCATGGGACAGCTGCCTTCCCAGGTCGGATATCAACCCACTCTTGCAACAGAACTGGCTGAACTTGAAGAGCGGATCTGCAGTACGCAAACAGGTGCTATTACTTCTGTGCAGGCTGTATATGTGCCGGCAGATGACTTTACCGATCCTGCAGTAGTGCATACTTTCGGTCATCTGTCTGCCTCCATCGTCCTCTCCCGCAAAATGTCAAGCCAGGGATTATATCCGGCAATAGATCCGCTGCAATCTCACTCCATGATATTAAGCCCCCATATCGTAGGAGAAAAGCACTACCGGATAGCTCAAAAGATCCGTAAAACTTTAGCGGAGTATGAGGAACTGAAAGATATTATTGCCATGTTGGGGCTGGAGGAGCTCTCTCAGGAGGATCAGCGAATTGTACACCGCGCACGAAGGCTGGAACGGTTCCTGACCCAGCCATTTTTCACCACGGAAGAGTTCACCGGGCACAAAGGTAAGATGGTTAAGCTGGAAGATGCACTTGACGGTTGTGAACGTATTCTCAATGATGAATTCTCAGATTATCCTGAGAAGTCGCTTTATATGATTGGAAAGATCGATGAGGCAAAAAAATGAGACTCAAAGTTTTGCTTCCAACAAGAGTCCTCATTGACCAAGATGTGACAAAGGTAACTGCTGAAGCAGAAAATGGTTCTTTTTGTATACTGCCACGCCATATTGACTTTGTGGCAGCACTAGTTCCAGGGATCCTTTCTTTTAAATCCAATAGAGAAGATGAGTTTCTTGCTGTTGATGAAGGAATTTTGGTCAAGCGCGGCAATGAGGTTATGGTTTCAATAAGAAAAGCAGTTCGCGGTAAAAATCTGGGGACATTGAAACAAACAGTGGAGGAAGAGTTCAGGATTTTAGATGAGAGAGAGAAGAAGACCCGTTCTATCCTCGTCAAGCTCGAGCTTGATTTCGCCCGACGTTTTTTTCAACTGAGGGAACATGGTTAGATTTAACAATCGTAAAAAATTTGTCGAGAAAATAGGTACGAAGGAAGTCCGCAAAGTAAAGGCAAGGCGTAAAAAAGACCAGGGTGTCTGGTTCGGGCTGGGCATGATAGGAACCATTGGATGGTCGATAGCCGTTCCGACTTTGATTGGCGTAGCATTGGGAATCTGGATTGATAAAAGGTGGCCAAGCCGCATTTCCTGGACGCTTACTTTTTTATTCATTGGCTTAGTGCTTGGGTGTATTAATGCCTATTACTGGGTTAAAAGAGAACTAAAGAGGATTGAGGAGGAGCAAAAAGATGAATGAGATTTTCATCCTTATACTCAGTCTGGCCTCAGGCATTGGTCTTGGGAGTTTTTACTTCGGCGGGCTCTGGTTAACATTAAAGCAACTTCCCTGCACTCAACAGCCAGTGCTTTTGACTCTGGGTAGTTTCTTTGGACGCAACGCAGTCTGTCTTTTTGCCTTCTATCTGATTGTTAGAATTGGTCATCTGGAAGGATTGATGTTAAGTCTTGCAGGCTTTATATTGATGAAATTCGTGCT
>JAWOKW010000263.1:0-6848 GCA_033854095.1 Candidatus Methanoperedens sp.
CAGAGAAGGATAAGAAGGATATAGCAGATGTTTATCAGAACATGGGATGTTCGCTATGGGAGGTCAATAGGCTGGAAGAAGCTGTCGAAACATGGAAAACCTGCCTGAAATATAATCCCAGGCAGAAATATGCACTGGAGAACCTTAGGGAGTTCACTAATGAGTATGGGATAGGAAAATCAACTGTCGGAATAGATGACTTTTGGGCTTTTGTCGATTTCAAGCGAGAGGAATACCACCTGGCACAGAAAGGAAGAGATTTTTTTAAGGGTATAGACGAAGCAAATATGGTATTGAGAAAAATCACTGATGTTTGGGATAAGAAAATACTGCCAAAATATGGCGCAAAATTAGACAGCATGAAAACTCGGGATAAAGTAAAATTATTAAGAGGAACTAAAGTTTTCTAAAAAGGAGAATGATAAAAATGAATAATGAAATATTTCCCTTTCAGGTAGGGAATTTTGAATGCATAGCCATTAGCGATGGAACGTTTGTTTATTCGGATCAAAGCTTTTTCGTCAACGCACCGAAAAAACGAATGGATCAGGTACTTTGGAAATACAATATCCAGTCAGGAGAGATAACAACACCCTGGACAAGTTTATTTATCGATACGGGGAAGCACCGGGTTCTCGTGGATACGGGTGCCGGAGCTGGCCTGGTTCCCAGTGCAGGAAAGCTATTCCAGAACATGCAGACTGCGGGAATAGAGGCGGAGGATATTGACACCGTCATTCTTACACACGGGCATCCCGACCATATCGGTGGAATTAATGATGCCGGGGGCAAGCCGGCATTCCCCAAAGCACGCTATGTTATGTGGAAAGACGAATGGGAGTTCTGGATATCTGATCCCGATTTAGGCCAACTGAATATTGGAGAAGAGATAAAACAATTCATACTCATGTCCGCACGAAAGAACCTCCCGCCAATCCGGGATCAACTCGATCTTATTGATCATGAAACACAACTCCTGCCAGGCATCGAGGCCATTGCAGCGCCGGGGCACACACCGGGCCATATGGCGCTGGCCATTTCCTCGCGCGGCGAACAGTTGTTGCACATCTCTGATACGGTTCTATATCCTGTGCATATTGAACAGCCTGACTGGTATCCGGGCTTTGACTTCGCGCCTGAACATGCCATGGCTACAAAGCGCAAGATCCTGGACAGGGCTGCTGCCGAAAAAGCCATGGTGTTTGGCTTTCATTTCCCCTTCCCCGGTCTTGGCCATGTCATCGGGAAAGGAAAAGGGTGGGAATGGCAGCCGCAGGATTAAAATAACACAGATTCCAAATAATATTCTGGCGCAGGTGACTTCGGAGGAAATGGTAAGCTATGTGGTTCAGGCTTACAGCGCACCTTTACACATAATATGTCATAGTCGCACCAGATTGAAGCCCTGCGCCGGATTTTAAATGGTTTAATACCTTGGAGATATAGAGATGGTCACTGAAGCTTTCATTTTCAAAAACACTATATACAGGCCACGTACATGAAGTGCGGGGTTTGGTAACTGAAGGCGATGGGCGTTGTGTGCATCCTTTGAGCACTTTCCAGAATAACAACCGTGAGGTCAAAAAATAAGGCACGGATAGAATTGCATATGGAAGCTTCTTTTTCGTATCGGCCTGACCTCTCATACTCAACTACACATTTCCTTCTTCCCTACGTCTATGAAGATTACGCCAACTATTGATGAGATAACTGATTCCCACAACTCCAAGCGCAAAGACACCCAAAAAATCCCACCAATTGAATATAGTTTTCAATGTTCCATCTTTTATCGCTAAACTGATTATCACAAATGCCACAAGAAAATAACTAGTAAAAATGATTGCTAGGTAAAATTTAAAGCTTGTAACAAAATCTAATGGAAACTCCTTGGATTTTGGGAACCCTAAAACATCAAAAACTTGATTCTCGCTTCGATAGACATTCGTATCTGGAAAAGATAGCCACTTTATCAACATAGGTTTGGAATATTCTTCGAATAAGTCCCATGATTCTGTTTTTCCGCCTGAAAAAATCGCCCTCTTGACTCGAAAACCTAGATTATTTATAGAGGGAGAAAGAAAAAATACATAAATTTCGATGAATAGCACTAAGAGTAGTACTATAGTGTGAGATGATATAGAGGGACTAACAACCTGTATCGTTGATTGTTCAAAAGCTTTTATGCTTGAAAAATCTATTCCAATCAATTTAGTGAGAATAGGGGTAATAAAAGCAATAAATGGTGGGAACCATTGAGCTCTGACAATAAACATACCTGGTAGATTCAAGCCAAGCGATAATTCTTCATCGAACTTGTCTAGTTGACTAATGTATGATTTCAATTTCTTTGCTCGTTTAGCTGATTCCGTATCTTTAATTAACCTCAATGATTCAACACGTAGACATCTATTAATCTCTTTTAGCTTGCTCTTGATATGCGACCGTACAAAGAGCCGAACAAGCGACTTAGCAACCCATCTGTGGTATGGATCTGATAATTTTTCATACACGTGTCTTATCAGTCCTCGTTGGCGATTTTGATCTATGGACTGATCGTCATACTCAATGTTTATTCGCCCAAAACTTGGGAGACGCTCGACATGCTTAAGTGCCCCACGATAGCTTTCTATCAGTGTCTCAAGATTCATTTCTAACTGATCCAAATCAATTGATTGAATCATCGTACTCTCCATCTTTGTTTAAATCCTCAGTAAACTTGAGCTCAGACCTCGGTGTAAATATACTATTACGTTGCAGCTTTGCATAAGTATATCAGGGCTTGAGTTCTTATATCATTTGGTATTATCGTGCCGTGCCCTCTTATATCGACAAACGCCAAAATAACGAATAAAAATATAGAAACCCTTATGCACCAGCTCGAGGATGCTCCGCACCTTCCAGTGCGGAGTCCGTTACAGGTATCTGTATCCGGGGGCTGCGCACCTCGCCACGGTGCCTCTTTTTTAATGGAATAACTATTTCTGATTTTTTCTGTACTTCGGTTGCCGCCAGATTTTCCCCTTCGCTGTCGCTCAGGGTCGCTCACGCTAAAATCTGGCCTATCCAGCCTCAGAACTCTCTCCTGTAAAAAACTCTGGTTTAAGGAGGTAAATAAAAAATGGTAAAGTACAGCATTAGAATTTGCGACATACCTGAAGAAGATAGGCCGCGGAACAGGCTGATTAGCAAGGGCGCATCGTCATTGAGTGATGCCGAGCTCCTGTCAATAGTCTTGAGAACCGGTTCGAAGAATGAGAATGCAATAAGCCTGGCTCATCGGATTTTGTCACAGTATAATCCAAAACAGCTCTCGCAAACAGAGATATCACAGTTGATGAAGATCTCTGGGATTAAGCGGAGCAAAGCATGCCAGATTGCAGCATGCTTCGAGATAGCCCGCAGGCTTGAAGCTTTCAGCGAAGACAAGAAGCCTAAGATCAGTTCGCCCGAAGATGTTTACAGACGACTGTACCCGTATATGAGGGAGTCGAAGAAAGAGACCTTTGTGGAATTGTGTCTGGATACCAAGAACCAGATAATCAAAGAGGATACGGTATCCGTTGGTTCTCTGAATGCCAATATTGTTCATCCCAGGGAAGTCTTTAAAATTGCAATGATGCAATCTGCAGCGCATATAATCGTAGCTCACAACCATCCGTCAGGAGACCCAACACCAAGCAGGGAAGATGTGGAAATAACCAAAAAGCTTGTTGATTCAGGGAAAATGCTGGGCATCGATGTCATAGATCATGTAATAATCGGCGATGGGCGGCACTTCAGCATGAAGGAATCAGGGCATATTTAGGAGGAGCTATGACAGAAAGAACAGAGAATATACCACAGATTCTAAAGCTCCCATGGACTTCTCTTGAGAATGCTGAAGCAGAAGTACGTCATATCATTGTAAACAAGCAGGAGTTCTATGCAGTATCCTATGCAGGAAACCTGCTGTTCACTCCAGAAGAGATCGGTGCAGCCCATCTCAGGTTCATCAGCTATCCGACAGTAGAAAAGACATGGCCTGTATGGATACTGTCTGAATCAGATATCAAGGGAGTGGCTAAGCGGTTCGAATTAAACATAAAAGGGTTAGATTCTGACCTCATTGTTCACCCTTTCAAAAAGGGGTTTCTGCCTTTGGTGGATTCATGGGATGAGGTTCTCAAAGAAGCTATCGAACATGCCAGGATAGAGCAGTTAATCCAAGAATAAGCAGAGGGATTATGGCGATTCAACTTACTCTTGCATTATTTGAGAATATCGAAGGGTCAATCGCTGTCATGGATGCGGTCAAGCCTGTGCGTGAATCATCCAAAACTTCTGGAATTACTTTCCTCAAAGAAGCTTTTATCGGGCTTCCAGGATTATTCTCATCGGACTTCAAATCCCAGATAATAGACGAATCGATATCAGAAATTGATAACTTCGATCCAGGACAAATCCCATTCGACACTCAGGGAGATTCAAACGAGGAACTGTGGCGAGCAGTTAAAGAAGGAGAGATAGACCGCGATAAGATATTCCATGAATACAAATCCCTTGGGCAGACAGTAACGATCGAGGGAAACCGGGGTGTTCCAGACCTTGCGAAAAAGAGGGCACTGAATTTCCAGCAGCATTTCACACCTCAGATAATAGCACGATTCCTTGCCCATGCACTGAGGCTCGATATACCTGTACCTGCATCAGTCGTAGACAACAGCTGCGGAATAGGTAGAATGTTTCAGTTCCTGAACCAATCCTGCGACCTTGCAGGAATCGAAGTGGAAGAGAAAGCATACCACATGGCAAGAATACTGTTCCCGAAAGCTAACATCATCCATGATGACCTGATAAATCACCCAGGAATAACAGCAGACTACTTCATCATCAACCCTCCGTTCTCGATCCAGTTGGAAAAGAAGAACTGCGGGTTTGCCAGCGCAGGATGGGGAGACCTCGGACCTGGAACGAGCATAAAATCGCATATAACAGCTATGGAAGCAGCAATCAATGGCGCAAGATATTATGTGGCAGCAATGCTCCCTGCAGGCTATTTCACAAATGAGGAAACGCTGACATTTGAAAGATGGGTGAACCAGAGAGCAAGGCTTGTGTACAGGCTGGATATAGATGAAAAAGCCTTCACAAAATATGGATTCACCTGGCCGTGTTCAGTAGTGATCTACAGCACAGAGCATCTTGAGAGATATGACCCGATCCATCATCAAATCCTGACGCTCGATGAATCTACCCTGGCGCAGGAGCTTGCTATACTGCAGGCATCAGAGGCAGGGAAAGAGATTGAGGAAACCGTAGAACACATCAGGAAAAGAGGAGTAATACCCTTCACAAAGCTGAAAAAGCACATGCCTGAGCAGGTGCAGGAGCTGCGTACAACGCTGCCCTTGACCGGCACAAATAAGGCAAAGCTCTGCCTGTCTCCTGATGCAAGCTGTCTCAACATAAAGTTCGATAACGTCCTCACTGCTCTTAAGGTACATGAGTTCAGGGAATCGCTGGGTCGTGAATGGAATGAAGGGCTGAGGGAATATACTGAACATGCTGATGTGATGCTAAGAAGAAGGAACCTGCTTGAGAATCCGTCAGTGATCACTGAAATATCAGAGGACCTTCGTCAAGCCAATATCGAGCTTACGCTTGACCCGCAGTTTGTTAACTGGCATGTAAAGAAGATGAGGTGGCTGGAAAGACAGCAGGCACCGTTTGAGCAGTTCATCAAAACAAAAGACGGGGAATGGGTATGCCTACATGCAGATGACGGAATCAAGTCTCTGTATCCAGAGCTTTACAGTGAAAGGTTGAAGAAATTGGAAAAGCTCGGCATTGACTGGCTTTGGCAGTTCCAGAAAGAAGATGTCGCCAGGATGAGCATGAAAGATACCAACTTGTTATGTGCTATGATGGGACTCGGTAAATCGAGAATGATAATTGCTCTGGCACTGATGTACGGAGTAAAGCATAGCCTCATTGTGGTCGAGCCTAAATTGAAAGACGAGTTCGTAAAAGAACTTAAGAAACTGGGCATAACAGACTACCAGGTAATAACCCATGAGAAGCACCTTAAGAATCTGAAAAAGCTCAACCTCATAGCCTACAACCTGCTCTGGCGTCCTCTCAACTGTTACACAAAGAAGACCTTTGCGAAAGCGATGAGACGGAGATTCCAGTTCATAGCCATTGATGAGGCACACAAGATAAAAGCAAAGGACAGCGAGCAGGCAAAAGCGGTCAGAATGTTGAAGGCAAGGTATAAGCTTCTCTCAACAGGAACGCCGATAGCCAACTATCCCAGGAATATATTCAGCCTCTTGGTATTTGGATGGGGGGACGCTACCGAGCGCAACCACTACGGCTACTACAACCCGATAGAGCGTGTGGATGAAGGCAGGCATCAGAACGGCTACACTACAGGCACGCGCCAGTTCAAGGAAGATTTCGTCAGCATAGAATGGGTGACGCCGCAGTTTGCTCAAACACTTGACAGCGGAGCCAAAGCAAGAGAAATGCCCAAAATAAAGGATCCTGAAAAGTGGTGGGATATGATGTGCAGCAAGATTATAAGGCGCCAGAGAGAAGAACCAGATGTTAAAGCTCATATAACCTTTCCCAGGCCTGAGATCAGCACAGAGCTTGTCAAAATGTCGCCTGAGCATGTCAGGCACTACAAGTACTGGCTTGACAACTTTGCAGTATGGTTCAAAGAACAGTTAAGGATGGAAAAGGAGGAAGGGCATAAGATCGACCAGATGATGGTGCTTGCGCATCTCACACAGCTGCAGTTCGCTTCCACGATCCCTCAGTCTCCCAAAACGAGCACAAAGGACGCTCAGTGGACTTATGGACTG
>JAWOKW010000264.1:0-9492 GCA_033854095.1 Candidatus Methanoperedens sp.
TCATTGTGAATATCCCTCTTGAGAGGTCTCCATTCTTCTTCAATTGGATTTAAATTCGAGCAATATTTTGGAAAATGTATCAATTTACAGTATATTGTTCGTATGTATACTAATAATTTAGGGTAAATGGGCTATGATTGACTATATGCTCTTCAAATCGAAGTTCCCCTTCACGTGCTACAACATCAATACCACAAGGTTCATACCTTCCGGGGTTAGCCCTTTAAATTCTGCAGAATGGCAAGAAAAAAATACGGTGACAGGGCCAACTCATATTTTAGAGCAGCCAAATATCTCGATGAAACATTAGAATTGATACAGAAAAAGCCTGGTCCAATTTTAATTCAGCAAATCTTTGCCCAAACAGCAAAAATAGGTGGTATTAATATCTCTTAATGGCGAAGGTATTGGTAGTAGCAAAAACAATTTTATCAGACATGAAAAAGATAATATCACTTAACCCTGCCACAGAACAGGTGAACTGGGAATTTGAGCATTATTCTGAAGAAAGGATAGTTGAGATGATAGAGAAGGCAAAAGCTGCCTTTTCAGAATGGAAAGGACTTGATGTATCTGAAAGAGCAACCTATCTCAGGAATGCCGCAAAAGTGCTGTATAGAAGAAAGAAGGAACTGGGCTCAATCATAACCACAGAAATGGGCAAAATATTAAGAGAAGCAATGTCCGAGGTTGAAAAATGTGCATGGGTTCTCGAGTATTTTTCTGAGAATGCAGAGCGATTTTTGGAACCTGAGATCGTAGAAACTGATGCAAAGAAGTCATACATTTCGTTTGAGCCTATAGGTATAATACTTAACATCATGCCATGGAACTTTCCTTTCTGGCAGGCTTTACGAGCTGGTGCACCGGCGCTGGCGGGCGGTAACGTGGTTCTGCTCAAACATTCCAGCTATGTCCCTTTGTGCGCATTGGAGCTTGAGAAAGTATTTCTGGAGGCAGGTTTCCCTGAAGGGGTCTATCAGACATTACTGGTTGATGGATCAGCCGCATCATATCTTATAGGCAGGAAAGAAATCAGTGCAGTTTCTCTGACCGGGAGCGTAACGGCGGGACAGAAAGTGGCAGAAGCCTGCGCTGTGGATCTTAAAAAGTGTGTCCTGGAGCTTGGAGGCAGCGATCCTTTCATCGTGCTTGAGGATGCTGACTTAGAAAAAGCCGCAAGAGCAGGAGTAGCGGGCAGGTTTCTCAACTCTGGACAGAGTTGTATTGCCGCAAAGAGGTTCATTGTGGTACAAAGTATAGCGCAGGAGTTCGCTTCCAGGTTTGTTGAGTCCGCTTCCAGGCTTAAGGTCGGAGATCCGATGGATGCAGCAACAGATATGGGACCTCTTGTAAGAGAAGGGCAGATACGAATCCTTGAAGAACAGGTGAATGATGCTTTTTCAAAAGGTGCGAAGATCTTGCTCGAAGGAGGGAGGCTCAAACGTGAGGGGTACTTCTATTCTCCCGTTATACTGACTGGATTAACAAAGGATATGAAGGTCTTAAATGAGGAGACTTTCGGACCCGTTGCATGTATACTTACTGTAAAAGACGAGGTGGAAGCGATAAGGGTTGCGAATGAAATTGAGTTCGGTCTTGGAGCAAGTATATGGTGTGAGGACAGGGAAAAGGCTCTTACGCTTGCAAAAGAGATCGAATCAGGGATTGTTTCAGTAAATTCTCTCGTCAGGTCAGATCCGCGTCTTCCTTTCGGAGGGATAAAGAAGAGCGGGGTTGGAAGGGAGCTTTCCAGATTCGGGCTTTATGAGTTCATGAATATCAGATCAGTATCTGTTTATTAGTTCGGAACCTACCCGTACCTGTAATACACCCCTACATGCAATAAAGTTATCTCAATTAAAGTCGTTATAAGGTATATGGAAGAACTAATAGGATTTATCGCAAGCAATAATAAATTGAGCCAGATTCTTGCTGTACTGGATTCAAAAGGCGCGATGGATGGCGCAGCCATAGCCAAAACAACCCGAATTGTTGGGGCAAATAAGAATATAGAGGAACTGCTCGCAAAGAAACTCATAACGCGTGAAGGTGAAAAATATACTCTGACCGAACTTGGAAAACAGGTCAGCCATAAGCTCAGAGGCGTGAGGTAGATGTTTCTGTCAGAGTTTACTTAAAAAACAATATTAAAATAATTCTTGCAAATTGAATTTATATGGTCCAAGAGTTCCGCCGTAGTTCCCTGCGCTTATCTTTTTAACGCCCGGGATCTTGACAGCAGCGGTTATCCCTGCTTTTATTGACCTGCTGATATCCTCCACGCTCAGACCATTTATAACAATTTCGTATATAGCGTTCACATCCTCAGGCACTTTCGTGTCTTTTATTTTGGCTTTGAGCGTTGGGCTGTATCTCTCGTTCGTCGTTGCCTTCATGAACTTGTAATTTGTAAAGCCAACCTTTGAACCGCTGGCTACTATACCACCTGGGAAAGGAGTAATCGTACCATCCTGCTGTCCTATCGCATCCACAGCGTTCTCTGCTGCTGCAAGGGCTGCCATCTGGTTGTCAGCCATTATAAAGAAATTCCCACCCGCTATGCCATCCTGCGCCCCGATACTGTGCTCTGCGATGAACTCGCCCTGCATCATGGGTATCTTATACGCCTTTCGACCCGCGACTGCGGTCTCTGACTCGAACCCGTCACCAAAGAACTTGAGCTTGAATCCAGTGTCAAACTGCTTTTCAGCATTGGGAAGACCATTCCACATTGCAGCGGTTGGCGCTGTCAGAACGCACTGTCCGAGCCTTTTTAACAATTGCTCTTCCAGAGCTTTAAATCCGAACGTGCATATCTGGATATATGCACCCGGTCTCCCGTCAGGTGTCTCATCACCGCTGACGACCTTTTCAATACCAGCTTCTGCAGGACACATTATGACGGATGTCCCAAAGCCTGTTGCTTCCTGTGCAGCCACGAGAGCCCATTTCTTGGTTGCACCTGTGATCAATATTCTTGCTATCTTTATCGGAAATGCTTCCGCAAATGTATCTTCTATCTCTACTCCGTTGAGTTCCATTGTATATCCCTCACTTTGATGAACCAAAAACATTCATCGACTGGCTCATCAAGCTCACCGTTCTTTACTGTATTACCTAATATATTCTTCGAAATGTTTTGAGCAAAAAATGGCAGAAAAAGAAAAAAAATACGTTTTTATTTTGCCAGATCGTCCATAGCGCGATTTGCAAGTTCATGCATTCGCACCGATGTTCGTCCAGCTCCTGAGAATTCATCATGTGCCATTATGGATGCAATCTCTTGGCCGAGAACGAAGATTGCATGTTTGTGTTCGGCTTTACTGCGGTGCACATGAATCGGGCTTATTTGCAGGGCCTGGTACTGGGAAAATTCTCCTTTTCCATTGTCCTCAAAAAACCTCTTCATCTGTACCATCAGTGTATGTAGCTGAATCAGTTCTTCCTTATGTATAAGATCGCCTCCTATCTATTGCTGCGGGCACAGCAGTTCTATGTCTTTTGACTGTTATTCGATACTAAAAGGGTTTTTGCAAGGAAATGATTTTCCTATCTCATAAGCTTAAACTTTGTGATTTAATCTTAATGATTCTTCGTGACTATTTATGGTTTCACAAGGATTTTCATGCGTTCACGCGGATATTCTCTGATATAAATACCGTATTCACCAGGTTGAGTAAATGTGTAATTGAATTCTCTATATTGCCATAATAATACTGCGCTTGTATTGTTCCATAAACCCTGTTCGCTCACGATGGTCAGTCTCTGATCCACATCATTGGACCATATGACCTCATCTCCGACATTTATTGTAAGTGTATTATTGGTTGTATAAGGTGCAGGCTTGGATGAATTTAGAGCAATGACCCTGAAGAACCCATAACTATCATCCACGGATGATTTATACACAACAGGAGTTCTGGGCGATGCTGTGGGTGTCGGGCTTGGGGCAGCGGTCTGTACCACTGTCGGCTTTACCGTCTCAATCGCTGTAGCTGTTGGTGTCGCTGTTGGAGCAGGAGTGCTGACCTGCGGCTGAACGCACCCAAGAAAAAACGCTGACAGGATAATAAAAATTATTGAAATTAATTTAATATATTTCATTTAGTTCACCGGGTTTTACAATAGTATTGCTATGATATAGTATTTTTCCTTTGGCTAAAACTACCCCTTCCCTTTTCCAAGCTTCCTGACAGCGAAATCCGCAGCTTTGTTCAGCACATCGTAGCTCTCAGCGAGCATGGGGCAGTATGCCATTTCTGCCTGGCTGAGAGAATAAACATCGATGCCGCATTTTATTGCAAGCGAAAGCACATTTATGCGCGCACCTGCATCCTCGCCCACAGCCTGTCCGCCAAGCACTTTTCCCGTTTTCGCATCTGCGATTATCTTGACCGTGATATCCCTTGCGTCGGGATAGTATGCAGGCTTGTTTTTTCCCTGCGCTTTGCCTGATATTGTCTCAAACCCGGCTGACTTAGCAAAGAACTCATTAAAGCCTGTCGCAGCGACCTCAAGTTTTCCAATGATCGAAGCGAACGTGGACAGCGCACCTTCATATGTATCATATCCTCCTGCTGCGTTTGCACCTGCTACCATCCCCTGCCTGAAGGCTGCTGAGGATAACTGCATCATTGTGGGTCTGTGATTGATGAGGCTCACTGTTTCGATGCAATCGCCAATCGCGTATATCCCTTTAATATTGGTCTCCATCCTTGCATTCGTTTTGATTCCCCATTTTCCAACCTCGATCCCTGCATTTTTTGCCATGTCAATATTCGCTTTCACACCAGAAGCAAGAACAACCATATCCGTCAGTAACACTTCATCTCCCACTGAAACGGATTCGACAGGCGAGCCGTTTATGCTGTTGACAGTTCTGTTCAGTAATAATTTTATTTTATTATCTTCAAGCGACTGCTCAACAATCTTAGCCATATCCCTGTCAAGAGCACGGGGTAAAGCGTTGGCAAGCATCTCGATCACAACTACTTCGAGCCCTTTTTCTGAGAGAGCCGCAGCGATTTCAAGCCCAATGGGTCCTGCACCTACAACAGCTGCTTTTTTTGCAGTTTTAGCGTACTCTATGAGCCTCTGTGCGCTCTCAAGATCGTGCAGGACAAAAACACCCTTATCGATATTCTCTTTTGCGCCTTTTATTTGTGGGATAAAAGGCTCTGCTCCATGAGCTATGATTAGAGAATCGTACGGGACTGATACAGTCTCACCTGTTCTCAGGTTCTTTGATACGACGGCACCTGGATTTATTGCCTGCGCTTCATGTTCAAGCAGTTTAATTGCATGTTTATCAGGCGGCAGTGAGAACTTCAGGTCATCAAGACTTACGATGCCTTCTATTGCAAAAGGCATGCCGCATGGAGAGAACATCTCATAGGCTCTTTTCTCGATAATCGTAATAAACGCTTCAGGGTCGGTACGCCGTATTGCAAGGGATGCTGCAAAACCTCCACTTCCAAGACCGATGATTACTATTTTTACCATGCTCATTCATTTGCTTATGGGAATTTATAAATATGGTTTATAGAGATTTCAACTCAGAATTGTATTTTCTGAGTGACCTCATATTTACCTATGTAGAAAGGTTTGAGAGGCTATTAAAGTATTATCTCGATATCCAGCTCTTCTGCTAATTCCTTATACCTGTTCCTGATTGTAACCTCGGTGATGCCAGCCACTTCAGCCACCTCGCGCTGTGTTCGCCTGTCGCCGCACAGGATTGAGGCAATGTATATCGCAGCAGCAGCCACGCCTGTAGGACCTCTTCCGCTTGTGAGTTCTTTTTCAGAAGCCTGCCTCAGGATTTCGACCGCCTTTGACTGGACCTCACCGCGCAGGTTCAATCCTGAGCAGAATCGAGGTACGTAGTCGATAGGCGAAGTAGGGATAAGTTTTAAACCAAGCTCTCTTGAGATGAACCTGTAGGTTCTCCCGATCTCCTTCCTGCTCACTCTTGATACCTCGCCGATCTCGTCAAGCGTTCTTGGAACATTGCACTGCCTGCATGCAGCATACAGTGCAGCAGCAGCCACGCCTTCGATGCTTCTTCCTCTTATGAGGTTCTTCTCAACAGCTTTGCGATACACGACTGCTGCGGTCTCCCTCACATTCCTGGATAAGCCAAGAGCAGACGCCATCCTGTCAAGTTCAGAAAGAGCAAAAGCCAGATTTCTTTCTGTAGCATTGCTTACACGGATGCGGCGCTGCCATTTTCTCAGGCGGTAGAGCTGCGCCCTGCTCTTGGATGAGATGGATTTGCCGTATGAATCACGGTTTCGCCAATCTATCATTGTGGATAGACCCTTATCATGAATTGTATAGGTCATCGGAGCACCCACACGTGAGCGCTTCATTCTCTGGTCATGGTCAAAGGCCCTCCATTCAGGCCCCTGGTCTATAAAGTCAGCATCAACGACAAGCCCGCATTCGCTGCAGACAAGTTCAGCCCTTTCATAATCATGGACAAGGGTGTGGCTCCCACACTCAGGGCATTCAACTGTGGCTTTCTCGAATTCGCCAAGTTTCTGCTTTTCTTTTCTCTGTTTGATACTTTCCTTTATTTTCTCACGTTCAGTCTTTTCGACTTCTTTAACTTTCTCAATTTCTGCCATTTATTCACCCATCTATTATTGTAAATAGATACGTTCGTTTTTCAAATGTTTGATTTCGGATTGCGGGACTTCTTTTAAGATTTTAATAGAAAAGTAGGGATTATTTACCGGACCAAAAAGTTCTTTTACCCTTCCGATCCTGTTCATTCTTTTTGTAACAACTGTTGAATTCTGAAATTGAAATCCTTCTTTGAAGGTTTTATCAGCACGGACTATCAACAGATTATCTATTATATGGAGAACAGTTCCCAATCTTTTCAATATTTGCCCTCTACAGAAATAATATATAAGCAGTTATCCAGTATATATACTTTTTGCAATAAATTAATTAGAGGGTATTAATGATACTTAAAGGTTGTGAAATAGTAGCATTTCTTGCACTTTTTTCATCAAGACCTGCACCCATGGCTATCTGCATAGCGAGCTCATCGTTGATCAGATCATCTGGCGCATGGGAATCTGTGTTCACTGTAAGATTCGCCCCTGTTTCTTTTGCAATCCTTGCCACGTGACCATTTGTTCTGTTATGCCCATTGCGTGAGGTTATTTCAAGGCATATGCCGTTATCCCTTGCAAGTTCAGCCTCTTCTGCTGTAATAAAACCAGGATGAGCCAGAATATCGATATTCAAAGACACAGCAGTATGGTTAGTACCAGGTGCAACAGGCTCGACCATGGTCTCGCCATGCACAACCACGATCTCAGCGCCAAGATGTCTTGCTTTCTCAACAAGGAGCGGCATCTTTGCAGGAGGAATATGGGTCAATTCCACGCCTGTGAACACCCTGATATTATAGTCCTCTTCAAGAGATTTAACATTCTTAAGGCATGAAAGTATGTGCTCGATATTTGTGAAATCAACGTGGTCTGTTATCGCTATTGCAGTATAACCCTGCACAACAGCACGGCGCACAAGTTCACTTGGAATCAGCTCCCCATCGCTAAAAGTAGAATGTGTATGAAGGTCTATCATTTCTGTCCACGCGTCTTATTTATATGCTGCGCTATCTGCTTTGCGATTACGGACCTGGGAGCTTTCTTATCAACAAGCACCCTTCCACTCACGACCCACCACGTCTTTGGATGAGCTTTATCTGATTCAACTACGGGGGACAGGTTCAGTTCTGATGCTGCTTTTTCGATTTCCTTTAAAACAGGGGATTTCACAGAATCTTTCATGGAAAGAATCCTGCCTTCAGCCCTTGATTTCGTGGCATCAAGATAAACGGGCCAGATGACGAGCTTGGTTTTATCTTTTAGCATAATATATTCAGGTATAGATTTAGTTATCAATTAATCTATCGATTCAATCAGACCGTGACAGCAGGGCAGAGCAGTCTTTCCTACAACGCAACTACAGACCAGTACACCTATGTCTTCTTTTTTTAAGGATATCCTTCACAGAAGCGCCATGCGCTGATAACTGCCACAAGATTTATGGTCAATAAACACATGTTATAAAATGGTGGGATAGGCATTTTCAGAACGCTCTGATAGGCTCTATCCCCGAAAAACGGGGAACTGAGCAGGGATCATTAATCAAAAAGATCTCCTTTTAGTTCAAACATCTGCACGTGGAGAGGTAAATATGGATAGGAATATAAAAAATTTTATAAACAGAGTCCCTCAGGACAGAATCGACATAATAAGCATCCTCAGAACAGCCATTGGAATAATGATGCCGGCATTGGCGCTGGCAGGCACGGCTTCGGCAGATATCGGGCTGCCGACCGGACCCCATCAAATGCCGGGCAGGCTTGAGGCAAGCGGCACGCATAGTTATACACAAGAAATAGATTGAGAGGGCACAGCCCTTTTTCATTTTTAACGTTCTAAAACCATGCCTCAAATAATCCGAGATGTACGGGGGTTTGCCTTTTAAAAGGTGGTATGGTAAGTACATCAGGGGAAAATATATGAGAAAAGGAACAAATAAAAAACAAGGTATCGAATTAAGAAGTTCCGAACAAATGATGAGAGGGCTCGCCCTCGGAACAGCTTTAGGAATAATACTGGCATTACTGCTGGCAGGTACTGCTTCGGCAAATACAGTACTGCCAGATGCAGCATGGCCGAGTATGGAAAAACTGAAAGATAAATTCCAGATGCCGGTGAATCAATTCCAGAAGCCGGCCTGGCTCGATGTAAAAAGTGCACATTTTGAACCTAAGACCAGCAACGTAAATATCATGCAGGTAGATCCCCTGATCGTTAATGACACAGGGGGAGACTGTACATTGGATAAAATGGGAACCTGGGATCAGACAACCCTGACCTGTACCTTAACCCAGAACTTAAGTGAGACAGTTCAGATAGACAGCGACGGCATAACCCTGGACGGCAGCGGATATAACATAACAGGACCCGGTAGCGGCAATGGTGTGCAGCTTTCCGGAAGAACGGGGGTCACCATCAAGAACCTGAATGTTCTGAATTTTTCAGATGGAATAAACCTGTATTCTTCCAGCAATAGCACGATCATCAACAATAATGCTTCGAACAACCATGATGATGGCATCGATCTGTATGATTCCAACGACAGCATAATCAGCAACAATAATGCTTCCAACAACGATGATGACGGCATATATCAGCATGGTTCCAGCAATAACACAATCATGAGTAATTATGCTTTGAATAACACCGGAGCCGGTATAGATTCATATGATTCCAGTAACAACACAATCAGCAATAACAACTTATTGAACAACGTTAATGTAGGCATCCTTGCATCTGATTTCAGCGGCAACGGCAGCAACACATTAAGTAATAATAATGCTTATAACAACTCTGTCGGCATCGTTTTGGAGGGCAGCAACAGCACACTCAATAACAACAATGCTTCGAACAACGAAGTCAT
>JAWOKW010000265.1:0-11092 GCA_033854095.1 Candidatus Methanoperedens sp.
AGGGACAATCTCCCTATTCTGCCAGCAAGATAGGGGCAGATAAGATGGCAGAGAGTTTCTATACCTCCTTTGATCTACCTGTAGCCACTATCAGACCATTCAATACATTCGGTCCACGGCAATCGGCGAGGGCAATTATCCCGGCGATCTGCTCACAGCTCCTCTCTGGTAAAAAGGAAATAAATCTGGGCATCCTGAGCCCTATCCGGGATTTTACTTATGTTAAAGACACTGTAAATGGCTTTCTTAAAATAGCAGAATCTGATAAATCAACAGGTGAAGTTATAAACATTGGTTCAGGCAAAGGGATAAGCATAGGTGACCTATTGAAACGTATCATAGATTTAACAGATAGTAATATAACAGTAAACAGCGATGAAGCGAGAATAAGACCATCAAAAAGCGAGGTCATGACATTGATATGTAATAACTCAAAAGCAAAAAAGTTAGCAGGCTGGGAACCTCGTTTTTCCATGGAAGATGGATTAATGGAAACGATTTCCTATATAAAAGGACATCTGGATAAGTTTAAACCCGATATATATAATATTTGAGGATATCTATGCAGGCTGTAATACTGGCAGGTGGAAAAGGAACACGGTTAAAACCATATACGACTGTGTTTCCAAAACCTTTAGTTCCTGTAGGAAATCTTCCGATTCTGGAAATCATAATAAGGCAATTAAAAAAATATGGATTTAATGAAATAATAATCTCAACAGGTCATCTTGCAGAGCTCATAGAAGCATATTTTGGGAACGGCTCACGCTGGGGTGTTGATATTGAATATGTGAGAGAATATATGCCGCTCTCTACAGCAGGTGCTTTAGGATTGATAGACAATCTCCATGATAATTTTCTGGTAATGAACGGCGATATTCTTACGACTCTTGATTATAGCCAGTTTTTTAATTTCCATCTTGAAAAAAAGGGGATTGCCACGATAAGCCTGCATAAGCGTGAAGCGAAAATAGATTACGGTGTTATTGAGATGACGCCAGAATTCCAATTAGATAAATATATAGAAAAACCTTCATACCAGTTCCTTGTCAGCATGGGGGTCAATGCAATGGATGCTCGCTGCAAAGAGTATATCGGTAGGAACGAATCTATAGGATTACCTGACTTGATGATGAGGATGAAAAATGAAGGAGAAAAAATATACTGTTACCACAGTGAATGCTATTGGCTGGATATTGGAAGAGTAGAGGATTACCAGGTCGCTCAGGATGAATTTGAGCAGCATAAAAATAAATTTTTGTCCGATGAATAACAAAAAAATAATAATCACAGGTATAAACGGTTTTGTCGGGAGAAATTTTTTAAAATTTCTTACGGAATTAAGTCCTGATGCAGAAGTTTATGGCATAGATAGAAAATTCAATGAAGCTAACAACTTTACCCCGATAAAATGTGATTTAACTGACAAAGACGAGGTTAAGCCCGTAATCTCTGATATCTCACCTGACTATATTTTTCATTTTGCAGGCATAGCCTACGATAAAGACTGGAACAACCTTTTCAACGGCAATGTAAAGTCCACTATGTCTCTGCTTGAATCGATAAGCGAATTAACGATAAGTCCAAGAATTGTTATAATTGGATCAGCAGCCGAGTATGGGAATATACCTTATGAATTGCAGCCAGTTAGCGAAGATACATCGCCCAATCCAGCCTCTCTGTATGGTGCGTCCATGTGCTGTCGCACAAACGTAGCGCTGGCATTCAGGAATATGGGCTGCGATATAATTATCGGGAGAGTATTCAACACTACCGGTCAGGGTGTATCAGAAAACACACCTGTTGGATCTTTTGCAAAACAAATTGCAGAGATCGAAAAAGGACTGAAAGATGCTGTTATATACACTGGCAACCTTAATCCCAGCAGGGATTTTATAAACATTGTAGACGTTTCAAGAGCTTTCTATAACATGGCGCTTAAAAGCAAGAAAGGGGGCATTTATAATATATGTTCAGGAAAAGCGCATACCATAGCCGAAATTCTTAATACTTTTTTAGAGCTTACATCTCATCAAATTAAGATCGTAAAGCAGCCTGCCCTGATCAGGCAGAACGATATCTCAATGATGTTCGGTAATAATCAAAAAATAAAAGATGAAACAGGCTGGAAGCCGCTGATTGGCATTAAAGGAAGCCTGAAAGAAACCCTTGATTTTTACAGGGAGGTGAAAAAATGAAGGTCGCAATCCTTTGTGGAGGACTGGGCACCCGCCTCAGAGAAGAAACAGAATACAAGCCCAAGCCAATGGTAGAGATCGGTGACAGACCGATATTGTGGCATATAATGAAGACATATTCCACGTATGGTTTTAATGAGTTCATACTTTGTCTCGGATATAAAGGTGAGATGATAAAAGATTATTTTTATCATTACAAAATCAGGAATAATGATTTTTCAATAGACATGAGCAGCGGCGATATTACGATCCATGACTCAAATGAAGAAAATGATTGGAAGGTCATTCTGGCGAACACAGGTCTTAATTCGATGACCGGAGCAAGAATCAAACGGATAGAAAAATATATTGAAGATGACCAGTTCATGGTGACCTATGGAGATGGTGTTACAGACCTAAATATACTCAACCTCATGGAATTCCACCAAAAACATGGCAAAATCGGGACAGTCACGGGCGTATATCCTCCCTCCCGCTATGGCGAATTAAGGATTGATGGCAACAGAGTGGTTTCTTTTGATGAAAAACCTGACACAGGAGTTGCACCGATCAGCGGTGGGTACTTTGTATTTAATAGAGAGTTCTTCGATTATCTGAAAAACGATGAATCCTGTGTGCTTGAGAAGGAACCTCTTGCAAATCTTGCCAGTAATGGTCAATTGAAGATATATCACCACAGGGGCTTCTGGCAGTGTATGGATACATACAGAGACTACATGTTCCTGAACGACCTCTGGAAATCGGACAGGGCAAAATGGAAGGTATGGTAAATGCAGTGGAAAAACACACAGGTGTTTGTTACAGGCTGCACAGGGCTTCTCGGTTCATGGCTTTGTAAAGAGCTTATCAACAGGAAAGCCAATGTCATTGGCTTGATTCGTGATTGGGTTCCAAAATCAATTTTAATCAACGATAATTATATATATAAAATGAATATTGTAAGAGGGGATATCGCAGATTTTTATAATATTGAAAGAATTCTTAATGAATATGAAATTGAGATTGTTTTTCACCTTGCGGCGCAAACAATTGTAGAAATCGCAAATAGAAACCCATTATCCACGTTCGAAACAAATATCAAAGGAACATGGAATATATTAGAGGCAAGCAGAAGAGTTCCTGCTGTAAAAAAAATCATAATAGCTTCAAGCGATAAGGCATATGGGGATCAGCCAGTACTTCCATATCATGAAAATACTCCACTTCAGGGTAGTCATCCCTATGATGTATCGAAAAGCTGTGCTGACATGATCGCAAAAACATACCATACGACCTATGGGACACCTGTGTGTGTAACCCGCTGTGGGAATTTTTATGGTGGTGGCGACCTGAATTTCAACAGGGTAGTTCCAGGCACGATACGGGCTTTGTTGAATGATGAACAACCCATAATCAGGAGTGACGGTTCATATATAAGAGATTATTTCTATATTGAGGATGGTGTACATGCATATCTGCACCTTGCTGAAAAAATGGATGAAGAAAATATCAGGGGAGAAGCCTTTAATTTTAGCAATGAACTTCAGATAACAGTTCTTGAACTTGTGAAGAAGATTATATCTCTGATGGGTAAAGAAAACATAGAGCCAAAAGTGCTCGGAATTGCCAGGAATGAGATCATACATCAATACCTTTCTGCCGAAAAAGCAAGAAAAATGCTTAACTGGGCACCGAAATATACATTAGATGAGGGACTTAAAAGAACAATCGACTGGTACGAAGATTTTTTCAAGGAGGATTAAGATGATAAATGGCGTTGAAGTAAATCAGCTGGCAATAATACCTGATGAAAGAGGCATGATTCTCAAAATGCTACGGCGGGATGACAGAGTTTTTCAGGAATTTGGTGAAATCTATTTTTCGATGATCTATCCAGGAGTAGTGAAAGGCTGGCACATACATAAAAAAATGACGTTGAATTATGCTGTGATTAGCGGTCTCATTAAACTTGTTCTATACGATGATAGAAAAGAATCTTCTACAAAAGGGGAAATCCAGGAAATTTTTCTGGGTAGAGAAAACTATAAGCTGGTGACCATTCCTCCAATGGTGTGGAACGGATTCAAAGGCATTGGTACAGAGCCTGCTATTGTAGCAAACTGCGCAACAATCCCGCATGATCCTGATGAAATTGAACGGCTGGATCCCTTTGATAACAGCATTCCTTATAACTGGGAGCTCAAGAACAGATGAAAATACTTATAACAGGAGGTCTTGGTTATATAGGAGGGCGCCTTTCGCAGCATCTGGGAAAAATATATGGGGACTATAATATAAAACTTTTAGTTAGAAGTAATAGCTATATTCCTGATTGGGTCGGGGATAAAAAGATTGTTGCAGGTGATGTACTGAATATCTCGTCAATTAAAACCGCCTGTGAAGGCGTAGATACAGTAATTCATTTGGCAGCTTTAAATGAGATAGATTCAGGAAAAAACCCGCTTGGTGCGTTAAGAATAAACGGAGAGGGGACTTTAAACCTGATAAATGCTTCTATTGTGAACAACGTTAAAAAGATAATATATTTTTCGACTTTTCATGTATATGGTCTGAACGCTGTTGGAAACATCACTGAAGAAACCCTGCCTTTACCAGTGCATCCATATGCGATAACACACCATGTTTCAGAGGATTTTATCAGGATGGCAGATCATAAAAAAGAAGTTGAAGGGACAATATTAAGATTATCGAACGGATTTGGTTATCCTGCGCATCCACAGGTGAACAGGTGGAGCCTTGTTGTCAATGATCTGTGTCTTCAGGCTGTTTTAAATAATAAAATCATCCTGAAAACCTCAGGAAAGCAGTTCCGGGATTTTATCACCCTCACAGATGTATCAAGGTGCATAGAACATTTATTATCTCTTGATCGCTCAAAACTTGATAGAAAACATTGTATCTATAATCTGGGAGGAGAATTCTCTATTTCTATTCTGGACATGGCGAAACTTATTAAGGAAAGATGCGAAGGAGTACTGAATATATATCCTGAAATTGTTGTCGGGAAAGATGAAGGATCAATTGAAATACCAATTAAATATAGTATTGACAAAATAAAAAAAACAGGGTTCAATTTGATATCAAATGTAAACGAAGAGATTGATAAGACACTTTTATTCTGTAATGACAATAAGGATTTATTGAAATGCAGCCTGCTGTGAGCGTAATTATTCCTACATATAACCGTGCAAATTTTCTTAAAAAATCCATTCAATCTGTTATATCTCAGACAGTTCCTGATCTTGAAATTATTGTTATCAATAATTATTCTGTAGATAATACATTGGAAGTCGTAAGCTCATTCAATGATAGTAGAATAAAAATTATAAATTTTAAAAACAGTGGGATAATCGCAAAATCAAGAAATCAGGGGATTATGTGTTCTGCTGGCAGATATATCGCATTTTTAGATGACGATGATCTATGGTGCCCTGATAAACTTGAACTTCAGATCAAATATTTGGAGTCACATCCCGAATTCGATGTGGTTTACTCGAATGCTCTGATAATCGATGAAAAAGGGAATAAAAAAAGTTTACTTATAAATCCCAAGCATGCAAAGAAAGGAAAGATTTTCTTTGATCTTTTAAATGAAAATTTTGTTCCGATTCTCACAGTACTGATGAGAAGGACAGTGTTTGAAAGCACAGGCTTACTTAATGAAGAGCCTTCCATGAGAGCGGTAGAAGATTACGAATACTGGATGCGGATTGCCTTAAAGTTTGGTTTTGGCTATATAGACAAACCCCTTGCCATGTACAGAATTCACAGTATGAGTATAAGTAAAGCCAGTAGTGTGGCATTACTGAGACAGAACGTACTGCAAAGGTTACTCGATAATTGCGATGTGCCAGAGAAATTTTATAATAAAATAATTTGCAATATAGAAAGATTAAATTTCTCAGCGTCTGTATATCATTGGAGTGTCTCAGATCAAATAAACGCAAAAAAATATGCAAAGAGATATATCTCTTTTAATTTAAAAAAAATTCGCTTAGTAAATGTCATCATGGGAATCCTATTATATACCATAATTAATTTCAATTATGATATTTTTAGAGATGTTGTTAATGATTATGAGGACAAAATTGCAAAAATAATTTAATGCGGCTCTACCTGGCTATATAATTGTATATATTCTGAAATAACTTTATTAATATCATATCTATTTTTAACCATAATTCTCCCGGCCTGTGCAATCCGCATTGCCAGTTCTTTGTTTTGTATTAACCACATGATTTTTTCAGCCGTATCAGACGGGTCATCTATTGTCGTAAATAGACACTCCTTTCCATGTTGAAAAATCTGCGGTAATTCCCCAACAGGAGTGGTCACAACAGGAATCCCTCTCGACATGGCTTCTATTACGGCTCTTGGCGATACTTCAAATTTAGAAGGCAGGACGAAGATATCAATATCCCCTAAAAAATAGTTCATCTCTGCATTGGACAGCCTTCCAAGAAAATTAACATCACCAACCGTTTTTCCAAAATCCTCAAGATTTTTCCTCAAAGGCCCATCTCCAGCAATGAAAAGGCTGCAATTGTTACGCTGCTGTTTGATGATTTTAAACGCGGATATTAAAACTTTGATATTTTTTTCCCGTGATAATCTTCCAAAATATGCAATTTTAGTTATAGTTCTGTCATGATTTTTATCAGGTGTATCAACTAAATTTATTGGGAGCGGTATGTAACTTAGCTTCGATTCTGGTATTTTAAATGTTTTTATCAACCAGTTTTTTTCAAACTGTGCCGTTGAAATTATTTTATCAGCTGATTTGAATATATATGAACCAACAGGTTTGTATATCGTATGAAGACTTTTTTTAATTAACCCTTTAGGAAAACCGAACGTATGAGGAGTGAATATAAATCTTTTTTTCTTGGCAAAAGCTGCAAAAAGTGCCGGAAAAGAATGATAACTGTGCGCATGCATCACATCATATTTCAGATCCTTTAAATAAAAATACATTTCAGGTGAGAGATAATAAGCTTCTTCAGGAGCTAATGCCCAGAAACGCGTTATTTTTACACCATTTATAATTTCTTTTTTTGGCAACCTGTATGAAGAATAAGTACACACTACTTCAACTTCATTCCCCATCTTAACAAGTATTTCGCTTAATTCTTTAACATGCGTTTCTACTCCCCCGATATGGGGATAATACCGGGGGCAGACCTGCACTATTTTCATTTGAAACTGCCTCCTCTCCACCCATGCATTAATTTAATATAAAGATAATGTAATACGAATGTTATGCGAGACGTAAAAATCTGCATAGTCGGGCCATCAAAGCGATTCCTGAGTGGCATCAGTTACTACACAATCAGACTGGCAAATGCCTTATCTATTTCCAATGACGTATCGGTTATTTGTTTTAGAAAATTGCTTCCAGAATTCCTGTTTCCAGGAAGAGCCCGTGTTGGAAAAGATATATCGAGCCTTGAATTTTCAAAAGAGGTGCAGGTTTTTGATAGAATGGATTATAACAATCCAATAACATGGTACGGTGCATATCGGCATCTAAAAAAGGTAAAATCTGAAGTCATTATCCTTCAGTGGTGGACATCTTCAGTATCTCATATGTTCTTGCTGCTTAAAATGATGAATGTGCTGTTAAAATCCAGATTAGTAATAGAATTTCATGAGGTTGTTGATCCGCTGGAAGAAAGTATTCTGCCTGTACGCATGTATTCCCGCCTCATGGGAACAATTCTTCGTAAAAATCTCAGTGCTTATATCGTGCATTCAACATCAGATAAATTCTTAGTGGCGCAGCGATATAAAATAGACCCGCGCAAAATTCATGTAATCCCTCATGGTTTGTACGACCAGTACGGCAGTGCCATGGATAATAAAAAAGCAAAGGAGCTACTTTCTATTAAAGAAGACTTTGTAATACTGTCATTCGGTTTAATCCGAAAATATAAAGGAATAACGTACCTCATCCAGGCATTCGAACAGCTGCCAGAAAGCATTGCTCGAAAAAGCAGGCTGCTCATAGTTGGTGAAATCTGGGAAAGCAGGGAAGAATTGCTCAATCAAATAGGTCAATCACGGTATAGAGAAAAAATCACTCTAATCGATGAGTACGTTTCGGACGAGAAGATACCTATATACTTCAGTGCTGCAAATGTTGTGGTTTTGCCATACACAAGGTCTTCACAGAGCGGTATCGCTCATATTGCAATGTCATTTGGAAAGCCAATAATTGTTTCAGAAGTAGGCGGATTAAAGGAATCTATGAGAGGTTATGAAGGAACTTTTTTTGTTCCTCCTGAAAATAGCGACGCAATAATGGAGGAACTCATTAAGCACTCAGGAAGCGAAAAAATATATAAACCCCCGTCATTAGGGTGGGATGAAATAAGTAAACAATATCTGAAAGTAATATCAGCAGCGAAAGGTAGATCTAATGAAGATATTTAGAAAATATGCTGATCCTAAAATGAGCGGTTCATTGGCTACAAAAACACGACTAAAGAATTTCGCATTATTCAGGTCACTTATCCTGCCACTTCCTCGGCCTTTAAAAATACTGGACATAGGCGGCACCCAGCAATACTGGGAGGAAGTCGATTTTATAGAAGATAGTGCTGTGGAGATAACACTTCTCAATTTATCCAGGGATAATGTTACTTATCCAAACTTTAGAAGCATGGTCGGTGATGCAAGAAACCTGAGTGAATTTCGGAATAAGGAATTTGATATTGTATTTTCACACTCTGTAATAGAACATGTCGGCGGATTAAAAGATCAGCGTAAAATGGCTGATGAGTTAAAACGCATAGGGAAGAGATATTTTCTTCAGACGCCCAATCGCTTTTTTCCAATCGAACCACACTTCCTTTTCCCACTGTTTCAGTTTTTTCCTTTATGGTTAAAAGTATGGTTAGTATCCCGCTTTGATGTCGGCTGGTATACACGAACTTCTGACAGGCAAAAGGCAATAGAAACCGTGAAATCTATCAGGTTGCTCAGCAAACAAGAATTACAAAAACTTTTTCCTGGAGCAACCATCTACAAAGAGAAATTTTTAGGATTTACTAAATCCTTTATAGTGTATGATGGATGGCAAGTAAATAACAATCTTTATTAGCAGTGACTTCTACTTATAATCCAGCCTGTGAGGTGTAACTTGGCGAAAGTAAAATCAAATCAAAGACTGAATGCAAGTAACAAAAAGGGGAAAATAAAAGAAGAATCAAAAAATAAGAGCGGCGCTGGGAAGAGCTTCCCGGTAAAAAATCTATCATATATCATATTATTTGCGATTTTCCTGTTTTCATTCTATATCAGAGGAATTTTACCCATAAACAATGTTTTCAGCAGAGGAATCGTTGGTTTTGCGGCAGACGATTCGGTTTTCCAGATGAGACTTGTTGAAAACACACTTTACTTCTTTCCTCACCGCATATTTTATGATGCATTTACACAATATCCGTATGGAAGTCATCTGAGCTGGGGTCCTTTGTTCGATCAGTTGATTGCTTTTTTTGCATTGATCGCAGGCTTTGCTGCAAATGGAATCACGCCGGCTCAATCCACGCTCAATACTGTGGGAGCTTTCTTCCCTGCAGTTATGGGGGCTTTAGTCGTATTCCCGGTCTATTTTATCGGCAAAGAAGTGCTGAATGAAAAAGCAGGATTAATTGGGGCTTTTTTAATAGCAATACTGCCAGGCCAGTTCCTTTCACGGTCAGTTCTTGGATTCACGGATCACCACGTAGCCGAAGCTTTTTACACAGCCCTGATGATGATGTTTTTCATTATCGCTATCAAAAAAGCTGAAAACATCACTTTCGATCACTGGCTGAATAAGGACTGGGCATCATTAAAGATGCCTGTAGCATATTCCATTTTAGCAGGCATCTCTTTTGGGGCATATCTTCTCACATGGACTACTGGTGTTTACTTTGCTGTTGTTTTTGGTATTTTTATCATAGTTCAGTATATCATAGATCATTTTAGAGGAAAACCTACAGAATATCTTGGGATAGTTGGTATAATAGGTTATTCAGTTGCAACGGTAATGGTACTTCCCTATGTCGATGCAAGTAATGGGTTCAGCCCTTATTATTATTCTTTCCTGCATATAGCAGTAACAGGCGGAGCAGCATTAGTTTTCGCTTTTCTAAGTCTTGTTTCCAGAGAAATGAACAAGCGGGGATACAGCGGTTATTATTATTTATTATTCATAGTAGGCACGATATTGCTCGGTTTGATCGCTATAAAGATTGTGTTGCCTGACCTTTATGCTAACTCTATAGGAACTACGGGTTATTTATTTGAAGGACTATCAGGCGGTGGATTGACAATAGCAGAAGCTACACCAATTAGCTCTGAAGCTGCATTGAGTAGTTTCGGTTATAATTATTATTTAGCTTATATTGCAATTATAGTTCTTTGTTATTATATATTCAGGAAATCCAATGCAGAATACACATTATTGGTTGTCTGGAGTACTTTTACTCTGGCTATAATGCTATCTCAGAACAGATTTGCATATTACTATGCTGTGAATGTGGCTATACTTTCAGGTTTCCTTGTTTCTAAGCTCCTTGATTTTAGCGGATGGAAAAACTTCGACTCGAATGATTTTATTGAATGTGTGAAAAAAATCAAAATCCAGCATGCTGTTTCCTTAGGTATTGTAATCGTAGTAATAGGGTTACTGCCTGTTGATGCTTCTCCATTTAAAATCACAATGCAGCAGGCGCCATTTGGGGCGGTTTCACCAGGTTATTATGAATGGTATGATGCGCTTAGCTGGATGAGGTATAATACGCCTGACCCCGGCTTAAAGTATTTTGATATTTATGAAAGACCCAAAAATGGTACATATCCCTATCCAGAGACAGCCTACGGCGTAATGAGCTGGTGGGATTATG
>JAWOKW010000266.1:0-3839 GCA_033854095.1 Candidatus Methanoperedens sp.
TATTTGAGGAATGGAAAACATACGCCCAGAAAAAGGCGCTGAAGATGCGGGCGCTTGATTTAGGGAGCATGATATCAAATTCCAGCCTCAAAGTTATCGGCATTACAGGTATACGCAGATCTGGAAAATCGAGCATCCTCATCATGCTCCAGCAGGAGCTTGTCAAAGAAAGCGAAAATGCGGCGTATGTCAACCTTGAGGACAGCAGAATCAAGGATAGTAAAACAGTGCTTGACGATGTGCTCAAATGGTTTGGGGACAGAGGAATTCTTCTGCTGGATGAGGTGACGGGCGTCCATGACTGGGAGGGATGGCTTGCAAGAAACCACGAATTGTTAAAAGGAAGGCTGCACTTGATCGTAAGTTCATCTCGCAAAAAGCTCGTAATTCCCTCCAGACCGCTGCGGGGGCGGATGCTTGCGTATGAGCTATACCCGCTGTCATTCGGGGAATTCCTGAGTTTCAGAGAGATTGAAGTGGAACTGACAGTTGCAGGAATAGGTAGAATAGAAAAGGCACTTGAAGACTATCTTATATACGGCGGATTCCCTGAAGTTGTGCTGATAGACGATAAAACTGATAAGATACGGCTTCTGAACTCGTATTTCAAAGATATCGTGGGCATTGACGTGGCAGAAATATCGGGTGAGCGCATAACAACAGTAGAGCTCTTTGGAAAATACATAATCGAAACACCCTATTTTTCAGCTTCAAAATGTCTAAACTTCTTTAAGGGGTTGGGACATAAAATCGGCAAAGAAAGCCTGCTTGATCTTGAAAAGTACTCGCAGGAAGGGTATCTTTTCTTTTTCGTCCATATATTCTCTTATACCATAAAAGACCGTACGCAATATCCCAGAAAAGCATATCTAGGCGACACGGGCTTTATGTACGCCATGAGCGGCAAGGAAGAAATGGGAAGGCTGTTTGAGAACGCGGTCTTTTTGGAACTAAAACGTAAAACGCCCCAGCAGCAAGATATACATTACTGGAAAAACAGGGCAGGTTTTGAGGTGGATTTTGTTATACGTGAGGGGCTCTCAATCAAAAAAGTAATTCAGGTTGTATATGATTTGAATAGTGAAAAGACAAAAGATCGTGAAGTTCGCGGGCTCGTAGCATGCGCCAAGGAAGCGGGTTTAAAGCATGGTCTGATAATTACAAAAGATTTCGAGCGAGACGAAATTGTTGATGGAATAGAAATAACTTTTACACCGCTCTGGAAATGGCTTCTGAAAATGTGATTGATGCTGTTTGTAACCCAAAAGACGCAGCGTTTCTAGCCACCGCATAGCTACGAAACATGCCCATTGCTTGCGGCACAGCAAAGTGATTCACTCCATATCGTTTATTTATTTTCTGACTTTGATTTTAAAGTAAGTAATTTGTGGATTCTTAAAAACAGCCATACAGTGCACCGGAGGATTAAATATGCACAATAATCAATCAAGTGCCCAGGTATTAGCTACCAGATCCAATTTCAAGAAAGGCCAGGAAAGAATGCAATTTCGTGTTTTGGCGGAAGAAAAGTATGATTCATGCTATAAATGCAAATACAACGACCTTGACAATATCAGGTGCAGTTCGTGCATAAATGGCGAAGGAAAATAAATACTATTCGTTCAAAAGAAAAAATACTCATCAGCGAAAGAAATGAAGTTTGAGAGGTGATTTAAATGGCAGAGCAGCAGTTCAAGCGAGAGCCAGCTGTCAGGATCTTTGCTCAGGAGTTATCCCGCGTAGAGATACAGCTGGTGAAAAAGGAAGATGCAAAGGGTGACAGGTTTGCTCCCTCATACTGTTTATCACCGACTGGAGCCAGGATAAACCGTGTATTTATATGCGGAGCACTCACAGAGGTTGATGAAATAGATACGCAGAATGCCAGTTTCGTTAAGGGAAGACTTGTTGACCCGACTGGGGCGATCACTATCATGGCAGGTCAATACCAGCCAGAGGTTGCAGCAATACTCCGGCAGCTTTCAGATAAAATACCACTATTTGCGGCAGTTGTGGGTAAACTCAATATCTATAAACCGCAGGATGGCGGCTGCTATGTCAGCGTCAGACCAGAGGACCTACATGTTGTAACCAGGGAAATCGTAGACATCTGGATTGGCGAGACCGCAAAATGCACGATTGAAAGAATAAAAGCCCTGAAAGAGCTCATGGCCGCAGGAAAATATACCGAAGAACAGAATGCCGTGATATCCAACTACAATCCACAGATAGATGAACTCAAATGTATGGTCAGGATTGCTATAGGCAAAGAGGCATCGAATGATTACAAGCCCCCGGGGATGAACGATGGTGATAGAGACGTGAAGAAACCAGCTACCGCCTCTAATGAACAGGCAAAAAACTCCACATCACCGCCGGTTACATCTCCAGCAGCGCAGACATCGGTGCAAGAAATTAAAGAATCAAAAATAGAAGCAGGATATGACCTCCTGAAGGAGCTGTGTTCCCTATCCGAAGACGGGACAGTTGGTGGAAATGCTTTTGCTGACAGGCTTGTTCAACGTAAACTGGCCTCTCCGGATACAGCCATGACCTTGGTGAAGGGCTTGATGGATGGAGGTATGGCATACGAAGCAAGGATGGGCAGATTAAAGGCGGTATGATTTTACCTCTTTTATATTTTATTAGCTGAAAGCAGGCGATTAACTATGGATTTAGAAGGATTGCATGAAGATATGAAAGAAGGATATTATGCTCTCAAACACGGTGCATACACCATCGAGTGCGAGGTGACTGAGGCGGTCGAACAGGCAAATGACCTCCCGGCCTTCAAAGAGGCGGTCAGGACTAAAATGCAGGATCTAATAAGCGAAGCTGAAGCCGTTATTGCAGCTTTCTGCGACGAGCCAGATGCCATGGTGCTCGATGCAAAGAAGTATGCGATCTGGATAAGTGGTCTTGCCGCGGCTCCCAGGGCACAGAACTGCTATGTACAATACAAAACTCTGTGGGATATTCCGTTTTCGTATCTGCCAGAGTATGTTTTTGAATCCGGGTTCGAGATTGCGAAGCATCGACTGCCATCAGATGGCGCCTGTGTTAGTATCTCTTACCCTGCCGCCAAGGAGCTGAACATAAGCTGGATAAATGTCCCGGAAGGCGAGGCTGTAGCAACATGAGCCACCCGGATTGTTCAGATGTATGCGAGATAATCCATGCTCAATTATCCGCGCTCGGATTCATGGTCTCGGATGATGAAGACCATACAGATATGATAGAGATGCTTGCCCAATGCAAGTTGGTACGCGAACATACCCCAGATAAAGAGAAGATCTGGTCGCTGTGGGATTTGACCCAAGGAACTATAGAGGCGGTGGCAAAAGAAAAAGGTATTTCGATAGCTGGCAAGAATTTAGATGAAATCGCCAGGTTAACAAAGAAGGGGATCGATGCCGCACTTGACTTTGTTTGGGAAGAAGCAGTTGAGAATGCCATCAAGGGTACGAAAGCTGTCACAGAAGATAGTCAAATACTATAAGGCTGATATCGAGCGGTCATGTCTACTTAAGCAACCCTAAACTTCTGTCGACAATTCCTAAATCGGGTGCCAGAGGGTGTTATTGCAGTTTGGCTTAAAGCATCTCTCTACTGCCGACTTGCGCCAGTTCATAAAGATTCGCGGCATCAAGTCGGGAAGATAATCCCTTTCTATTCCCGTATCGCCAAAAGCTTATCAAACTCCTTTAACCACTCCTTAAAATCCGCGACATAGTCCACACCACAGACCTTATTTATGCCCCTGCCCCGAAGCAGTTCCCTGATGCGGAATCCGCCCTCAGCTGTTCTTGATCCTGGTCCGAAGGGATTGAACGTCATCT
>JAWOKW010000267.1:0-3021 GCA_033854095.1 Candidatus Methanoperedens sp.
ATTCAATGCCAGCAGACTTTTGCTTTATTGAGGATGTCCATTCTAATTTATAGGGGTTAATTGCTGACCCTAAATATATTGGTTTAGATATATATTCTCCGTTCATTGATTCATATCCTTCTACATAATTTGTCTGCACATTGTTTTTCTCAAGTTGAGAACTGTCAACCCAGAGAATCCCTTTTGTACCTGAGGATATGGGCTTGAATATAACAATTACTTTAATTTTATTTGTCTCAGAAGGTGCTGTTGTAGTCACACTCTTTCTAATAAAAGTACTGGTGGCTGTAGAATCTGATTCATAGTCTTTTAACCATTTTGTATCGTTCCAAAATTGGAGCGCAAGTATAACACCCATTTGTGTTGGGTTATCTGTTTTAACATCCGCAGAGAACGTATAATCGATACCGCCCTCAACATTTGATAGCTCCTGCATCAGATATATCGGACTATTGCTGTTTGAATTAAAAGTAATTTTTTGTGATTTTGTGCCGCTTGTGTAAGTACTGATATCAAGCCCAGTTGTATAACTTCCACCTGATGGGTTCCATACTCCCCAATTTTCTGCAAGACCATCGAGGTTATTCGGTTCGAACGAATTATCCACTTCAAAGGAAGGATTCACCAATAGATTCTTTCTCTTCAGGGTTATTATCCCACCTTTTAAGACTTCAACACCTGTTTTTGTGCCTGCATCAAAATCTTCTTTAGTAGCATAAGCGATTTTCTTTGCACTGCCTTCAATGGTTTGATTAATGGTTATTAAACCTGTGCCTGAACCACTAATATAGCCTGACATGGATGCTGTGGCTATTATATACGCCGTGGTCAATGTGACACTGGGTGCTGTATAAAAAGGCTTAAAATCTCCGTTCACGTCTGTAGTTCCACTTTCAGGGGAAAGGAGCCCATCTGTTGTAGAGACGTTCACATTTGCGCCGCTAATAGGTGTGCCAGCGATATCGGTGATATGCACGATTATCTGAGAAGCGACCCCAGCTATTGCGGAAGATTGGGGGATTGAAACATATAATTGAGGAACGATAATTATTTGATTAGTGGCTGTTCCCTGCGTATAGCCTGTTTTAGAGACTGATGTTGAAATTGTATGCACGGCGGTCGCGGAAGCAGTCGGCGCGGTATACGTTGACATGAAATCCCCATTCGCATCGGTAGTTCCGCTCGAAGGGGCAAGACTTCCATCAGTTGCAGAAACACCTACAGCAGCAGCGCTTACAGGTGCACCAGATGTTGTTGTGACATGTACGATTATCTGGGAAGTCCCTCCTGAAGGAACGCGGTTAGGGGATTCAGATATTGAAATGTTTAATGGCCCAGGAGACCCTGACGATTCTATTTTTATATCATCTATATACCATCCCCTATAGTAGTTATACTGCCCATCGGCAGTATCAAAGTAGAATCTGATCTTTATAGTCTTTCCAGCATAAGATGAGAGATTGATAGTCTCCAAGTTCCATGTGGATTGCCTATCAGATATCTGCTTAAGGTTTGCCCATGTACTGCCGTTATCTATTGAGATTTGGACGATTTTTTTATCGCGGCTTAGACTTTTTTCTGTCTGATACCAGCTCATGAAGGAAAGTTTCGGCACTGCCTGAAGGCTGATGCTGGGGGAAGTAAGACTGCCTGAATTTCTTACCCACCCTGTTTTATAATTCCCTGTAGATTCCTGCCCGTACCACCAGCTATGACTTGGACTATTGAATTTGCTTGTGGTAATGTGCCACAGCCCTGACGCTGCCCAGCCGTTTGTGCCTGACTCGACATTATCGAAAAAATTAGTTGTTGTAGATGGCAGCATCATTACTAAAGCAGCCATGAACAAAACTAAAATCACTATTAATATATTTATATTTTTTATAATATAATTCCCAAGGTATTTCATAATTTTTCACTCCCCTACTATATTATGTTTTACTGGCTATCGCTCAGTTATAAGGAACTTTCGAACCTGTACTAACTCCCTTTATAATTCTTATTTCTGACATTATATTATAAATAGTTATTATCTTTATCAAATTTCGTGTCGAGTTCCGATATATTATTTAATATGAGAGTGTTACTCCTTTAAAAAAATTTGGATATGATTAAACTTAATTCAAATAACACCACGAGCGCTGCTGCAACGACTAACTCAGAAATGGCTGATGGATCTGGAGATACGAACAGCGCGAACACAAGAAGTGCGCTGTAGATCATCTTACGTTTTCCACTGAGAGCTTCACGTTGCAGGATGCCCATTTTTATAGAAAATATCAGGAGCAGTGGGAATTGAAATACAACCCCGAAACCAAGAACGAGGGTTGTTATCGTATAGATTGTTTTTATGACCGAAATCTGCGCAACCGCAACGCTGCTTGAGTAAAATATGGTGTATTTAAATATAAGCGGCACAGCGAAAAAATAAGCAAGCGAAGCCCCAATTATAAACAGGATAAATGAAAGAGGCACAACCTTGATAAAAAATAGTTTTTCATTTGAATAAAGTCCTTTCCCTACGAACATGAACCCTTCATATACTATGAGCGGTATCCCCAAAAAAAGAGCGCACATGAGTGACAGCGACAGCTTTGTGATAATAAGTTCCATCGGGGAATATATTGTCATGGAAACGGGGACAGTCTGTTTCCATATCATCTGCAGCAGTTCGCCTGAGAACAGGAACGCAATAAATGTTGTTATTACTATCGGAACTATGGCTGTTATCAATCGTTCGCGCAGTTCTTTGAAATGCTCGACCAGCGGCATTTCCTGGTCGCCAGGTACCTCGTTCATCGTTTTTATTCGGCAAACTTCTATTCTTCCCTTCGTGGCTATAAGCTTATCCTGTCATCAAGGTATATCAATGCATTTTCGTAGATTTGCATATCACGGAGGCTGTGTAGAATGAACCTCACCTCTTCGACCCCTTCATTTTCTTTGATGAACTCCAGCACAGTCCTGAGAGCTACCCTGCTTGCTTTTTTAACAGGATATCCAAATGCGCCCGTGCTGATG
>JAWOKW010000268.1:0-5066 GCA_033854095.1 Candidatus Methanoperedens sp.
TTGTCGAAGTGGACGAGTTTGAGACTACAGATCCCACGCTGCGCGGCCAGATGACCGTCACGATCACGCTCACCGATGCAGACGGTGGCACCGATGTCCTCGCCGTGCACGACGGACTACCGCCCGGCCTGTCGACCGCCGACAACGAGACCGGCTGGCGAATGGCACTCGCGAAACTCGCCGCTCTTGTCGAGGCGGGCTAGGAATCGCCAAAGAAAAACTTGAAATCGTCCTTTCCTATCCGGTTCAGTATGCGCACAAGCTTCTTTGCATCTTCCCCTTCATAATTTCATCCAGTCGTTCCTCCGTGTATCCGAAGGGCAAAAGCATGCTCTCTGCAGCCCGCAACAGGTATTCATAGTATTTTGCCCTGTCATACTGAGTATTCTCATCTGCAAGTTCTGGTATTATGACCCGTTTCTGCCAGCTTCTGGAGTTATGATCAGTTATTATGTAGCGTATGCTCTGCCCGGGCAGCGTCTCTATACCTTCCTGCCTCAACTGTTTCTGAGCAGCCACCTGGTTATTGAACTGCCTGTACTCATCGCAGCCTCTGGACACATGCGTTTTGAATATCATGTCCGAAAGTTCACATTCATTATCAAGCACTTTTCTTGTGTATCCCTGCAATAGTCCGAGAGCTTCGGGTATCTTCACGTAGAACTCGGAAGCAGTTTTTGCCTCTGCAAGCTTTCCAAGCATGGCGTCCTGCATGTTATTGATGAGCCTCGGCGTATCGCTCCGCCTTGTTTCTATGCCCCGCACCTTCAGCTTGCCGGTTGTCATCACACCGTAATACCTGTTCAATGCACCCACTCCATTTGACTTATTTGGCAGGAACACGATCCACCTGAACTCGCCTTTAAGTTCAAGAGGTATGCCTATTTCGCGGGATGCAAGTTCACAGAGTTTCTCAGGTTTGCTTCCTTTCACCCATAAACTATCCACAATGCCGTGCAGTATCTCAAAACCCATACCGTCCGCAAGCTCTATTGTGCGGAGAAGAATTTCCCTTCCGTATGCGGTTATAGATTCATGACACTCTATCCTGCCGAAGCGCGCTTTGTTAAAGCCCATATATCCGAAGCTTGTCACAAGGAGCCATTTGAGTATGTTCTGCTTCATCTCGTACTCCCCCGCCCTTGTCGGGCAATCTTTGATGCGCCTCTTGTAAGTCATCCGCCTTTCTATCAAGGGCTTTAGAACGCGTGGAATGAGTCCAATGCGCTGCTGGCAGATGTTGTAATGCGTGAATGGCACGCGCTTTTCAGAATCAGCGCAGCGTCCGCACAGTACAGTTTCAGGCGAAATGTTGTGTTTCACCATGATATTGGGAAAGAGGGATGCAAAGTCTATCTCAAAGGCGTTCTCATGCAGTCCCACCTTTGGTTCTATCACCAGAGCACCCCTGTCAGCAATGAGCAGTTCCTCAGCAGTCTTCCAGTATTCTGCAAGGTTGCGCTTCCAGGGCACAAGTACGCCGTCGCGCAGAGCCTGATTGACCTGAAGTGCGGTCACTGCGCTGCCAGGACTCAGGCGTGATAGCTCTTGAAGCAGTATCCCTGTTATGCGAGAAAGGTCGATAAGTCCAAGAATGCCGCCTTCCCTGAAAAGGAAAGATGATTTATCAAGATGCAGCCTTCCTGCCAGCAGATACCTTCTGGGCTTGTAAAGTATCCTGCCGTAGCTGAAATATGACTTTCCTTCGCTTTCAGGCATGACATCTTTCTCCCTTCCAAGCTGAAGGTCGATATCATGAAACGACGCTCGATGGTGCAGGTACGGCAGTTCGAAACTATCTCCCCTCCCGGTCAGTATCAGGTCGGGGTCGGCATGAGCGACCGTGCGGTTAAGTTCATTGATCATCTCAGCCTCATCCCGGTTTTCAATTATGGTATCTCCCAGAGTTATCCTGCCGATGGGGTCTTCCATAGTTATAATTCCATTTTCCCTGTCTGGTGTTACTGAGAGTTCCATGCTCACAAGATCAGGTACATCATAGTCAAGGGCGTATTGGCTGTCATCAAGAATATCTCCTCTTAATCTTGCAGTTGGAAACAGATCGTATTCAAGAAGATACTGCCTGACAGGATCAAGATCGATATTGTAGAGGCAGCATCCTTTCGCTTCGAGCATAGAAGCGATATCGTAAATCGAAGTGGGTTCTACCTTAGCGGATATTACTTTTTCAGGGTCTCTACCAAGACAGGTACTTTTGTCATCAAAGCAGGCATCTTTCACATCATGCAGGCTTGCTATCACTGACAGGAGTTCAGGTTTGCCTCCCACGTATATCTTTGGGTAATAAACCTCTCGCACAGGTTTGCATCCCTTATCAGTTTTAATCCATTTTGTTATGGTGCTGTTCTCCAGATTGTACCTGATATCCAGCAGGAACATGCGCTACCGCCTCCCGCAGAGAATTTAGCTCTTTCTCCTGCTCCACAAGTATGGACAAGAAAACAGCATCCATCGGATCAAGGGCAGGTGCAACTGTGCAGGACGATGCGTGCTTTCTTGCCTTGTTCATTATTCTGTCAAAGGCTGCCTTATCTTCTCCATGCAGTGCCCTTCTGAATGTTGATAGCTCAGCTATTATTTCCTCAAGCAATACGCGAAAGGACGGCACTGTTCTGCCCATATACATCACCTCCTGCAAAATCAAAATCTGTAAACCTCATCTGCCCGGGCGGCACAGGCATGAATTCAAAGGTACGCCCATCATCGATTATTCTGACGAGCTTCTTTGAAGGCTGTTCGATGCGGATGAGCCTCTCAGCCTTAGCTGCAAGCAGTCTGTCCCCGTACCACGAGCCTCCGAAACTTGTTACTGCCGTTATAATGCCCGAAGCCCGGGTCAGTGATTTCAGGAGTTCAAGCAGCGGTTCAAGTAGTCTTCTGCCGTCCTTCCCTGAAAAGAGGGAGGGCAGATAGGATACTGCCAGTACGGCAGGATTCCATTGTTCAATCGCATCACTCAGCCCGTGTATCAGGGCATCAATCTGGTACTCTGTGAAGGCGCGGGCAACATGGATTCTCGAAAGCACTTTTCCTGGCTCTGCACCTGAGGATTTTGCTATCTTTGAGAGGGCGTAGGGATTAAAACTATTCCAGCCGTCCACAAACATCGCATCCCTGCCAGTGGATATAACTGAAGAAACGCACAGGCGGAACAGGGCATCGGGCACAAGTCTGGATGGACCTTCAATCACGGTTATGCATGATGGCTTGAAGCTCTGAAAGTCGGGGCAGGGTAAGGGCGAATGACTGAGCTGGCTGATGCAATAAGACATGCTGTTCACCTCCAGATAGTAATTACAGAGTTAGACAGACTATCTTAAAAACTATTGGAGAGAGCGAAGTGAAAGTGATCAGGTGCAACAAACCAGTATTGAGCGATGCTTTAATATTTGCGGCAGAAACTTTTATGCACGAAATAGAACATACCGAAGGGGATACTGTTAAAACAAAAAGCCTATGAATAAATCTTATGAAAATTTTATAAAATTAGGTCTTTCATTAATGCTTATCGGGTTTGCCTTTGTGATCATAGGAACAATGCTTTCCGCGCAGAATACGGCTTTTGGTGGGCTTATCATGATAGGTCCAATACCCATCGCATTCGGGTCACCGCCCATAATTACGATAATTGCGATGGTTATCGGTCTACTTCTCATGCTGGTGTATATTCTTGGAAGGATGAATGACTGATTTTACATTTCTGATAGCAGCAGGGCTTATCCTGATAGTACTGGGATTCTTCTTAATAGCGTATGGCACAATGCGTTCTGGTCAAGAAACTGGCGGCGTGGAGGAAAGAAGACCGGATCAGGAGATCAGAGAAAAGAAAGTAAGAGGCGGCGGAGTGATATTAATAGGTCCGTTCCCTATTGTTTTTGGAACTGATAAGCGGGTTGCGTTAATTGCTATGATTCTCTCCATTGTGGTTATGGTAATGGCGATATTGTTTTTAAAATAAATCTGAAATTTGTAAATCTGTCGCCTGCAAAACCCTGAACCTTTTAGATTCATGATTACTTTCACTCCGCTCTCTCAAAGCTTTTAAACCTGAGAGGTCCCTTTGATGCATAATGAATTTACCCTTGACTGAAACTGGGTTATATTCTGCAATGAATGAAACGCTTCTGCAATACGATAAAGGCACGATAACAGTGCGGGGAATAAAGCCGCCGAATACTGTTTATGATGAGCGCACAGGCTGTTATCGCGGCTCTGCTATGTATTACCAGCAGATAAAAGACTATCTGGACAATTCCAATATACCCTACAGCGATGATGTACTGCGCCTCATTCCCTGTCCTGACATGAACCTTTCAGATTCTGATGTCTTACTGCGCTACTACCAGAAAGAAGCCATAAACGCCTGGGTGGGTGCAGGCTTGCGAGGTACTATCGTTCTCCCAACAGGTGCTGGAAAAACAATTCTTGGCATCTTTGCTATGTGCGCTGTTAATGCCTCCGCTCTTGTGGTTGTTCCAACGATAGACCTGCTCTACCAGTGGAAACGAGAGATAGAGAAGAACATCAAAATAGACGTGGGCATAGTTGGCGGTGGTGAAAGAGAGATCAAGCCGATCACGGTTATAACCTACGACTCCTGCTACCTCATGGCATCCGAGATCGGCAACAGGTTCAAACTCGTAATATTTGACGAGGTGCACCATCTTGGCGGTGAGGGCTATGCGACAGCGGCTGAAATGCTTGCCTGTCCTTACAGGCTGGGTCTTACAGCCACATACGAAAGGCAGGACGGGCGGCATGCTGTGGTAGATAAGTTGGTCGGCGGTAAAGTATACGAGGTAAGAATAGAGGAGCTTGAGGGCACTTACCTGGCAGAGTACGACTACAGGCTCATAAAGTTGAACATGACGCCAGAAGAAAAGAAGAGTTACGACGCGTACTATGACAGGTATAAAAAACTCGCTTCAGAACTCAAACTGAATGGAGCAGAAGGTTTTCAAAAGATGATCATGCTCAGCGCCAGTGACGCAAAGGCGCGTGAGGCGCTTGTATGCAGGAACAAAGCCAGAGATATAGCCTTTAAC
>JAWOKW010000269.1:0-3052 GCA_033854095.1 Candidatus Methanoperedens sp.
ATCCTGTCTTATCACTTCAGATGCCAGTGAAGCATCCTTTGTATTCAATGCCCTGATGGTGTTGTCAAGCATCCAGTGTACTTTTATATGCATACGCCGAAAACTCATATCGATGGGCATGTCTCCCGGATTCGAGATATCCTGGATAATTACCTTCTCGTGTGTTTCTTCGATAATCTCAATGCCTATCAATTTTTTAACTATGGCTGTAATATCCTTCCTCTGCTCCGGTGTGATATTTTTACCTTTAAGTTCGATAACGCGAAATCCTGCAACGTAAGTGGCTATTATATCCCTTATCAGCGGCTCGCCCATCCTCCCGTCTATAGTCAAGACTTTAGGGCCCTGAGGGGCAAAACTGCTGTTTGAAGTCAGGAGAAGAGTTCCGTCCTCCTGGGGATGCATGTGAATAAGGGAACCTGAAGTTATCCCGGCGCCCACAGCCCATTTTTTTGGAAGAGAAACAACGAACGTTGATTTGCCAGTCACCTGGACTTTTCTTACTTCAGCATTTGTCCTTTTAATTTCATCATTCATCTTTACTCAGGTCATCTGAAAAGTATATATGTTTTCTCCCAAGAATCTATATATTATATATAAAATCAGTATCGCCGATTTTCTGAAAAATAGTCTATATTCTCTATATAGATAAATTATTAATTTAATTCCCACATGCACACAATGGAATGAAAACATTGATTGGAAGCTTAAATTTTGGCAGTTTATCTTATTATCCAAAACGCATTGGCGGATATCTTTTTCCAACCCGCACAAAAGGAAATGGAAATGGCAACGGTAATAAACAAAAGAGATGTGATGGGTTTGAAGTCCAGTTTAAGCAACTCGAGGAGCAAATACTGGGCAAAGGGGAGGAGAGTAAACAAAATATCATGGACATACTTCACTCCTTCAAAGGAAAACCTATCCGGGAATTAAATATAACATATCCAGTCAATCCGCCTTACCAGTTTGTCCAAATCGCGTACGATAGTATTGCCGAAGAACTCCTGTACATGCCGCTTGAGCCTGTTCTTGATAAAGCAGAGAAAGAAATCCTCCAAAGAATAAAAGGCATCTTTGAGAAAGAATTGAACACGGAGAGCCTGCATGCAAACCGGCAGACGTACATCGAAAAGAAGGCAGCAGAAATTATTGACACATACAGCATAAAATCAGGCAAGGCTGTTCAGCATAAAGTGCTATATTTTCTCAAAAGGGATTTCATAGGCTATGGGGAGATAGACCTGCTGATGAACGACCCATTAATAGAGGATATAAGCTGCAACGGTCCGAACAGACCTGTTTATTTGTATCACCGCGTCTTTGAGTCCCTGCGAACGCAGTTGAGTTTTGAGAACGAATACAGATTGAACTCTTTTATATTGAAGATGGCCCAGATTTCAGGGAGACACATCTCGGTGCTTGACCCCATTACGGATGCCACTTTACCCGATGGCAGCAGGGTTAACCTCACCTATAGCAGCGAAGTGACCAGGAAAGGTTCTTCTTTCACCATCCGCAGGTTCAAGAGCGAGCCAATCTCCTTTATAGATATAATGAAATACGGTACCTTAAATGCCAAGCAGCTTGCCTATCTGTGGTTGATGGTAGAATACAACAGGTCGATACTTGTCTCGGGTGGCACCGCCTCAGGCAAAACAACACTGCTAAACGGCATCAGCCTTTTCATAAAACCCGAAGCAAAGATTGTAAGCCTTGAAGATACGGCTGAGATAAATATACCCCATGAGAACTGGATACAATCCGTAACAAGGAGTGGTTTCGGGAGAGGGGAAGGGTCTGCCAAACGCGGAGACATCGGCCTGTATGAACTGTTAACCGCGGCACTGCGGCAACGTCCAGAGTACATAATCGTTGGGGAAGTCAGAGGGGCAGAGGCAAGCACTCTCTTCCAGGCAATATCAGTCGGTCATGCCGCGATGGGTACAATACATGCAAGCTCCATGGGAGAACTCATTAATCGAATAGAATCTCCTCCTATGAACGTTCCCCGCAACCAGCTTGCAAGTCTTGATCTTGCGTTATTTACAAATAGAATCCGAATTAACAACAGTTTTGCAAGGCGGATTGTGGACATGGTAGAGATTTATAGGATTGATCCCAACACAAACAATCTTGTCACAAATAATGTTTTCCACTGGGATCCTTTTAGCGATTCATTCAACTACAATGGAAAAAGTTTTCTTATAGAAAATATAGCCAGTGAACACGGAATCAAACTTGAAGATTTGGAGAAGGAGATGGAACAGAGGGAGAAGGTGATTAAGTGGATGTACAAGCATGAAATTACCCACTATAAGGATGTGGCAAAAAACCTCAAGGCATATTACAATTCTCCCGTTGAGTTCATGAAAAAGGTACTATGAACATCTTTTATAGAAAGTTATGCTATCGCATAGTGGGAAGATATATAGAAGGGAGCAGCCTGGAAAATGAATTTTCAACGCTTCTCTACCAGGCAGAAATTAAAATGAGCGCGAGCATGTTTCTCTCGATACTGTTAACAAGTTCCATCATACTTTCTCTTGCAGTTGGAATTTTTTTTTACTTTCTTCCCATCAAACTGATTCCTCCTCTTTTTGCTGCTTTCCTGGCCTTTGTTGCCCCCACCGGTGTTATTTATTTCCGGCTCACCTCAAAAATCCAGGACAGGCGTCTTGCCATAGACAGCAATCTACCATTCGCTATCAGCCACATGTCTATACTGGCATCAATAGGTACGCCGCCTTTGAATCTTTTGCGTATGCTTGCTGCTGCCGACCATGGCGCGGTGTCAGACGAGCTTAAAAAAGTTCTCTATTCTGTGGATACTATGGGCAAGGATGTTATAGCGGCTATCCTGGATGTTGCGAGAACCACACCTTCTCCTCATATGCGTTCTCTCCTCATAGAAATCACAAGGATGATTCACACCGGCGGCGGCATGTAAATATACCTGCATAACAGGCTTGATCAAGTTCTGGAAATAAAACGGCAGGTGATCTCTTCAGCATATTCGTATATTTCATTATACCAGTAACAAATGTTCTTT
>JAWOKW010000270.1:0-2979 GCA_033854095.1 Candidatus Methanoperedens sp.
TCTGAAGTCCGTTCCTGAACCTGTTTTTCTAACTCATCACGCGCCTTACGCAGTACGTTTTGCTCGACTGCCATTAACTTGGCCCTTTGCTGTATCTTCTGGAATTGCAAAAGCAGTGATCCAATTACTATTCCTGCCGTAATTGCAATAATGGCAGAGCCCATTTCAGATCCCCTCTCTGCTTGTTGCGCCCTCTCACTATAAGCTGTACTGGCATTGGCGAGCATTCCACTGAGCGCATCAAAGGTCGGATCGACTCGCTCCTTATCCAGAGCATCTGCATTTTTGAAATCCCCTGCTAATATCAATTTAAACATTTCATCCATAACAGCTTCAAATTCAAGCTGGGTTTTGCGAATTTGTTGCAATCTCCCTTCTGCTGGATCAAGTTGCATTAACTCATCAAGTGTTTGTGATGTTTGTTTCTCAACATCGTTTACTTCCGTTAGCAGTTTCGTATCAGATGTACGCTCAAAATGCCATTCCAGGGCATCAAGCTTGTTCGATAACACCTCAAGGCGAAATAGCATGATCTCTACTTGGCGGCTCTTATCAGCGGATTGGTGGAGTGTAGCAATGGTAATGATGGCTACTAATGCAACCGCCAATGCCAAAATTATTATTGTCCACCCTAGGATTTGGTGCTTGTTTCTCATGCAGTATATCTCACAAAATCCGGTTTTTACCATTATTCATAATGATCCTGCTCCTATCATTCCTAGAATCTACATGTACAGTACTTGGTATATCCCGAAGTCCCCAACCTTTGTGGCTGCAATAACAATTCAATCTTTTTCCATAGCACATCCTGTAGCTGATACTCATCTTCCACCATTCGTAATTACTCCCCTATTTTACTCTAGCATTATTGGTCTTTTATTTATCGGAGAATGGAATCGTGTTGACTTAATTAGATTTAACAACTAACTCGTACGAACTCACAACGAACCCGCTACTGAATCTTGTAACAAATTTAAACTCTCAGCCTGGCTAATCATCGAGTTTGTACGAGTTCGTATAAGTTCGTTGTTTGTAACTAAAGAGATTAATCTCAAAACTGATAACTTATATTACATCTCTTCCTTAAGTTAATAGCATCCTTTACTCATTCATTATGAATTTATGTATGTAAAAAAATCGAGGAATAAATACACTGACTGTATGCTCGGCGCCGCTATCGGAGATGCCCTTGGCAAACAGAATGAAGGTCTTAGCAGGAAAGAGATCTTCGATAGGGTGACGGATTATGGTAAAACCTCTGAAAGAAGCCCGGGCGGAAAACTCAGGGTGGGGCAATATACAGACGATACTGAGCAGATGATAATCCTGGCACAATCCCTGATTGAATGCGGTGGGTTTGACATTCAGGATTTTGCTGGCAGGATAGCGCGCTGGGGCGCTGATGCCCTGGCTGACCCCGTAAGGAAATCGCTGGTCGGACCTTCAAGCTCAGTCGCCATAGCCCGGCTGAACTCGGGTATAAGCTGGAAGGAATCCGGGAGCGACATCCCCTCATGCGGCTCTGCAATGAGAGTTGCGCCTATCGGGCTTTATTATAAGAAACTGGACGATGTTGAATCGAATGCAGCGTTATCATCGCTTCCGACCCATGACAGCAAAGCGGCAATTGCGGGCGCGGTCGCTGTAGCTATCGGGGTAAGATGCGCTCTGGATGATATGGATTGCCTTGATATAATAAAAGAGATAGCTGCCAGAGCATCGAAGTATGATAAAGGTCTTGTAGAGAAGATTGAGCTTTCATTCAGAAAAAGAGATGCAGAGCCAGATGAAATGTTCGCCGAACTGGGAACGTCGTATCTCGTATATGAGACGGTCCCTTCAGCCTTTTATTGTTTCTCAAAACACTTTGAAGAACCGGAGGAGGCAGTAATCGAGGCTGTCAATGCCGGTGGGGATACCGATTCCATAGCCTGTATCACAGGTGCGCTGTGCGGGGCGCGGCATGGGATCGAGGTTTTTCCGGAGAGGTGGGTGAACGGGCTTGAGAACAGAGAATCAGTTGAGCATCTTGCGGCGATGATTTTTGAAAAAGGGGATTAGGTGCCTTTCCATGTAATATACCTGCCAGTTCTCGTACAGTAATCCATATACGCCTGCCCGTAGGTTTTTGCCAGGAATTTTTCTTCCTGAAGTATCTGGAAATGCAAAGCTGCGACGGTCAGGATGGCAAAGATAAGGAATATCAAAGTACCGTTTATCAGAAAAGTCCCTGTGAAATAAATATCAATGAAAACGTAAATAGGATTTCTGGACACGGAAAAAATCCCCGCTGTTACAAGCTTTCCCGGAACTTTATTATCAATACCCATCCTCCAGGAATCCCCTAAAGCAGTTAAAGCCAGTATGTATATTACAAAACCGAAAGCTATAGACATTACCCCTATAAGTTTCGCCGGTGTTGAATTAACTAATTGCATATCCGGTAATCCGGGGAAAATCCGAAACCCGATATGAAGTGAATACAGGAGGATTTCATTGATCCAGACAATCAGCCCGATAATAAAGGAAAACTCCATAGCACGCTGTATGCCTCTCTTTCCGGCGACGACAGTAACAGTATTTATACCTCTGCTGAAGTGGAGATACAGTGCTTTTCCTGAGAATAAGAGAAGAAAAAGAACCAGTGCAGCAAACTGGAAATAGTCAAAGAACTTACTCATTTAAATCTCCTTTCGCTACATTTACCATACAGCAACTTAATAATATCTTTGAACAAAAGAGAGCATGTGCCTCTAAAAGACAGGATTAGGAAAACCGCATTTGAACTTACACCCTGTACACACGGCGCCAGGGTTGCAGAAAGTGCAGAGGAATCCGGGAAAAAACCCGATGAACTGATAGATTTCAGCATCAACCTGAACCCTCTTGGACCTCCAAACTTAAAAAGAGTTCTCGCAAACGCCTGTGGATCCATAAATAGCTATCCCGATAATAGGTATCCGGGTTTTAAAAAAGCGG
>JAWOKW010000271.1:0-5004 GCA_033854095.1 Candidatus Methanoperedens sp.
GAAGTAATAGAATATCACAGTAAAGAAAACATATGGAACCAGCAGGTCATTCCTGACCGCATATACGAGCAATTTATTCCTGATAACGTCATTTTTAAACTCCATGTACAGATATTATTTGTTCATACTCCTATATAACAGGTTAATATCACTATGAACACTGGTTACAATTAAATTCCCTCATATAGCTTATGTATCCGTTCTTCTCTATAATATCCTGCCCTTCAGATGACCTTGCCCACTTTATGAAGGAATCCGTAAGTGTGGGATTACCTCTGGTCACAAAATAGAGCGGGTGGGCAAGCTCTAATGGATAATAAGGGTTGTTCACATCGCTTCTGGCAGCCGCCAGTGTGAAATTGGAGTAGGTTATGTTTGTGTATGTTCGACTATTGTTTTCATCATAGAGATCAGATATAATCACGCTGCTGGAATCAGCTTGAGAATAAAAACCATACTCGATAAATCCTATAGATTCTGGGTTGTTTTTCACAGCATCAAACATACCAGCACTTAGAGAAATCAATGGATAGCTCAGCTATATTTGCAGCATAATCCCCTATCCTTTTTATGCTGTCGGCTATGAGCCCTATTGACATGACTGCATCAGGATTCAGAGTCGCTGCCGGGTGTCTTATTCTGCGCAGCTCCTCACCTATTTTTTTATGCTCTTCGATAACCATGTTAGCAAGTTCTACATTGCATTTTGTAAAGGAACTGACAGAATTATTGACAAGCTTATAAGAGACAGTACCTATTTTCACCATCTCATCGAGCACTCCATGAGGGATTTTTTCGCGAGATTCCAGTATTATACTGGCGATCTTAGCTGCATGGTCTGAAACACGCTCTAACTGGTCGCTTGCTAACCTGTAGTAGAAAGCCCCAGTCAATCCCAGTTCACTCTTTTCTGATATCCTTGAATGGAGAAGGATATCCATGAACTGTTTTGATATCAATAGATGGAGGCGGTCAATCTCATCATCCTGCCTCACAACTTCAGAAGCGAGGGAAACATCATTTGTATTCATTACCTTGATAGTATTGTCAAGCATCCACTGAACTTTTATATGCATGCGCCGGAAACTCATGTCAATAGGCATATCTCCCGGATTTGAGATATCCTGGATGACCACCTTCTCGTGCGTTTCTTCGATAATCTCGATGCCTATCAATTTTTTAACTACAGCAGTTATGTCTTTTCTCTGCTCATGTGTGATATTTTTTGCTTTAAGTTCAATCACGCGATACCCTGCAACATATGTAGCTATTATATCCCTTACCAGCGGCTCGCCCGCCCTTCCATCTATGGTCAGGGTCTTTGGACCCTGGGACACAAAACCGCCGTTTGAAGTTAAAAGAAGGGTGCCATCTTCCTGCGGATGCATATGAATAAGTGAGCCTGATGTTATACCTGCACTGACAGCCCACTTCTTGGGAAGAGAAACAACGAATGTTGACTTGCCTGTTACCTGAACCTTTCTTATTTCCGCGTTGATCATTTTAATTTAAGTTTTTTATGGTAGTAGATGGTATATACTTTTTCCCAAGAATCTATATATTATATATAAAATCAGTAGCTCTTATTTTCTAAAAAATAGTCTATATTTTCTATATAGATAAATTATTAATTTAATCCATACATGCACACAATAGAATGAAAACGTCAGTTGAAGGCTTTAATTTTGGCAATTTATCTGTTTTTCCAAAACGCATTGGGGGATACCTTTTTCCAGGCCGCATAAAAGGAAATGGTAACGGGAAGATACACAGCGATGGGCCCGGAGTGCATTTTAAGCAGCTTGAGGAACAGATACTGGGCAGGCAGGAGGAGAGTAAACAAAATATCATGGACATACTCCACTCCTTTAAAGAAAAACCCATCCGGGAATTGAACGTAACCTATCCGATCAACCCCCCTTGCCAGTTTGTCCAGATCGCTTATGATAGTATTGCCGAAGAACTCCTTTACATGCCGCTTGAGCCTGTTCTTGATAAAACAGAGAAGGAGATCTTCTATAGAATAAAAGGCATCTTTGAGAAAGAATTGAATACTGAGAGCCTGCAGATAAACAGGCAGACCTACATCGAAAAGAGGACAGCAGAAATTATTGATATATACAGCATAAACGCAGGCAAGGCTACCCTGGATAAAGTGCTTTATTTTCTCAAGAGGGATTTCACAGGCTATGGCGAGATTGATCTGTTGATGAACGACCCTTTGATAGAGGATATAAGCTGCAATGGTCCGGGCAGACCTGTTTATTTATATCACCGCATCTTTGAGTCCGTGCGTACACGGTTGAGTTTTGAGAACGAATACAGGTTAAACTCTTTTATACTTAAGATGGCACAGATTTCAGGAAGACATATATCAGTACTTGACCCAATAACAGATGCTACCCTGCCAGATGGAAGCAGGGTTAACCTCACCTACAGCAGCGAGGTAACAAGGAAAGGCTCATCCCTCACTATCAGGCGGTTCAAGAGCGAGCCTATCTCATTTATAGATATAATGAAATACGGTACCTTAAATGCCAAGCAACTGGCTTATCTGTGGCTGCTGGTGGAGTACGGCATGTCGATACTGTTCTCAGGCGGCACAGCCTCAGGAAAGACGACACTGCTAAACGGCATCTGTCTTTTCATAAAACCCGAAGCAAAGATCGTGAGCCTGGAAGATACAGCAGAGATAAATATACCACATGAGAACTGGATACAATCTGTAACAAGGAGCGGTTTCGGAAGAGTTGAGGGGTCTTCAAAACGCGGGGACATCGGTTTATATGAACTGTTAACAGCAGCACTGCGGCAGCGTCCTGAATACATAATAGTCGGAGAAGTCAGGGGAGCAGAAGCCAGTACTCTTTTCCAGGCAATCTCAGTCGGTCATGCAGCTATGGGTACGATACATGCAAGCAACATGGGAGAACTCATTAATCGCATCGAATCACCTCCTATGAACGTTCCTCGCAATCAGCTTGCAAGTCTTGACCTTGCGATATTTACAAACAGGATCCGCATTAACAACAGCTTTGTCAGGCGGATTGTGAACATGGTTGAGATACATGGGATTGATTCCACAACAAACAATCTTGCCACGAATAATGTTTTTCACTGGGACCCCTTCAGTGATTCGTTCAACTACAAAGGCAAAAGCGTTCTCATAGAAGATATAGCCAGTGAACACGGAATCAAACTCGAAGACTTGGAGAAGGAGATGGGACAGAGGGAGAAGGTGATTGAGTGGATGTACAGGCAGGAAATTACCAGTTATAAGGATGTGGCAAAAACCCTCAAAGCATATTACAATTCTTCTGATGAACTCATGAAAAAGATGCTATGAATGCCTTTTACAGGAAGTTATGCTACCGCATGGTGGGAAGATACATAGAAGGGAGCAGCCTTGAAAATGAATTTTCAATACTTCTTTATCAGGCAGAAATTAAAACCAGCGGAGGCATGTTTCTCTCGCTCCTGTTAGTAAGTTCTCTCATGCTGTCAGTCGCAGTTGGAGTTGCCTTTTACATCCTTTCCATCAAACTGATTCCTCCTTTTTTTGCGGCTCTACTGGCTTTTGCCGCTCCTTCAGGAGTTGTCTATTTCCAGCTCACCTCAAAAATCCAGAACAGGCGTCTTGCCATTGATAGCAATCTACCATTCGCTATCAGCCACATGTCTATACTGGCATCGATAGGTACGCCCCCAGTGAATCTTATACGCATGGTTGCTGCTGCTGAACACGGTGCTGTCTCAACCGAGCTTAGAAAAATTCTCTATTCTGTGGATACGCTGGGCAAGGATGTCATAGCTGCAATCCTGGATGTTGCAAGAACTACCCCTTCTCCGCACATGCGTTCTCTGCTAATAGAAATCACAAGGATGATTCACACAGGCGGCGGCATGGAAATATACCTGCATAACAGGCTTGATCAACTTCTGGAAATAAAACGGCAGGTGATCTCTTCAGCATATTCGTATATTTCATTATACCAGTAACAAATGTTCTTTTCTTTGTACTTCTGATGATGGTGTACTCGCCTCACGGGGAGCAGAAATGAGGGATATAAAATATTTAATTGCAAAATATAACTTAAAAATAGAACACATCACTCTGCTGCTTCCAGCATTAATAGCAGTGAGCCTGGTTGTGATTAGCATACTCCCTTCGGGACAGGAAAGTTCTGGATACAAAAATCTTGATCAGGTTTTGGTATTTGCTGTCTTGATAGCGATAACACCTTACAGCATAGATGTTTATCTTACGAGGAAAAGGATAAGGAGATACGAGGAGGAGTATATCGGCTTTCTATATGAACTCTCTGAACTCCTGCGTGGAGGTCTTGACCCCCTGAGCGCAATAAAGGAAATTGCTTTCCCGGCTATAGAAACAGGACGCACACTGCATACTCTTGGTCCTCATTTGAAGATGGCGGCAGCACAGATCGAGTGGGGCGTTTCTTTTGAAACTGTGGTTTCAAGCATGTCAGAATCCCTGAAAAGCTCGTTGATTAGCAGATACAGCAAACTCATTGTCCAGGCATCCAGGCTTGGAGCTATCAGTCCGGCTATCATTCTAAAAAGTGCTGATGACCTTGAAAAAACCCTCCAGCTGGAGCATGAGAAGGAAGCTGCTCTGAAAGAATACCTCTTTATAATCTATGCATCACAATTAATCCTCATTGGCTTGATATTTCTTCTTGACTCCACTCTTCTTCCTTCAATCCTCAACATGTTCAAGATGGGAACTGAAGGCTCTCTTGGCATCGTGTCTGCTCCCAACATGAGTCTTGCCAGCTTTCAGGTCGGTTTTTTCCATGTACTGATGATTAATGGCTTCGCCAGCGGCATTATAGCTGGACAGCTCACAGAGGGTAAGGGAAGGTATGGATTAAGACATTCAGTTATATTGATGACAATGAGCTACGCCGTCAGCCTCGCATTTCTCCTGAAATGATAAAGAATCATCCAAAACTTTTTGCTATTATTGGCATGCCGGCTGTG
>JAWOKW010000272.1:0-6311 GCA_033854095.1 Candidatus Methanoperedens sp.
GCTCAGAAGAATCAAAGTTCCGGCATCGGTTGAAAAGCAGCTCTGGTACATTAAGAAAGAATGGAAAGCGATCAATTGTTAATTTTTTGATAATACTGGCACAGCCTCCTTCCTCCGATTCAGTCCCTACGATTTGTACCTAAAATTTTGGGGCCTGGGTTGGTGGATAAAATTCCACTTTAAGGAGGTAATAAAATATGAACATTGAAAATCTGGTCGCTGAACTAGAGCGACAAAAAGAGACGAACATAGATCTGGTAGTGGATTCAAGGACCCTAATAGCAATATCAGACTATGGAGGATCAATTAAAATCCAGATACCGGATTATGCAAGCTACGGATTAACTGGCTATGCCCACAACCAGATGGCAGATAAACTTGGAATACCCAGGAAATACTACGATAGAATGCTTGAAGCCGGTAAATCCGAATTATTGGCTCAAAACATCAATGCTTGGATAGGTGATAAAGAAAAACGCCTTGTGAGGATACAGGACGGAGCCATTCGAGCCATTCTCTCAGACCGCTATAAAGTAATGGATAACTACGATCTTGTATTCCTTGCCCTTGAGGAATTCAAGAAAAAAGAGACCATAAGGATACTGAAAGCAATTGTGACTGAAACCATGCTTTACATCAAAGCAGTGGATACCACTCTTTTAGCTGAGATAAGAGAGGGCGACAATGTTCAAGGAGGCTTGATAATCAGAAATTCCGAGGTAGGAGCCTCAGCTTTCAGGGTTGAGCCATTTATCTTGCGCCAAATATGCTCTAACGGGCTTATCGGAGAATATGCCTTGAAAAAGGTGCATCTTGGCAGACAAACCGAACTTGGGGAAATAGACTGGTCAGATGAAACAAGAGACTTGGAAGATAAACTCATATGGACAAAAGCAAGAGATGTCATCAGGCAAACCTTTGATCGGACCATCTTTTCTTCCTGGGTTACCAAACTTCAAGAAAGCACGGAAATCCCCATTGAAAAGCCAATACGCGCGGCAAATAACATCGCAAAGCTTGCCTTTTTAAGCGAGCTGCAGAAAGAAAGTTTACTGGCATATTTTGTGGAACACACTAAATACGGCCTGGTAAACGCCATGACTGCTGTAGCGCGGGATACCTCAAACCCGGATGAACAGGTTAGGCTTGAGGAAGCCGCGGGCAAGGTTTTAAACACCGAAGATGAAGAATTCAAGAAGCTGGTGGGATGAAGAGATGGAACAAAGAATCAAAGATAAAATAAGGCTATACGGCGAAATCTACATTGAATGTCTTGCAATCTCGATAAAAGCAAACCCCAATAATTCCAGATACATGGCCAACGAAATGTTCAGGGAAGTAGCAAAGGATATGAGAAGCGAACTCATATCCCGACTTCAGAATGGTTTACAAGATAAATCTATGGAGACCAAGGAAGATAAAGCTATTGTCTCTACATTAGCTGATGCCATGGAACCGAAAGAAGAAAGCGCCAAGCCTGCTACGGATAAACAGAGACATGCTCTCTATAAATTCGGTATAGAGCGGATACCGGAAAATCTCGGGCTAAAAGAGGCCGGAGAGATTCTGAATATCCTCGTCCTCCACTCAAAAGAAGGAGACCACGAAGCTATAGCTGATCTCGTTGGAAAGTTCAATAAAGAGTGGGCAGAGATAAGCGGAAATAATAGCTCTTTAAAGTAAAATACCAAAGAAGCTTTTCCTCCTGCGAATTAATGAGAGAGTAGTGCCTGAAAAAGGCAGTACTGTTCCGAATAATCCGGATCAAAAGCTCCTTTGGTTATTTTTTATATTATATCATTTATATGTCAGATATCAATTTTTTTGCCAAAACAGATTTCAGAGGAGAAGAGAAAGTTTTCGGAATAAAGAAGGAAGATAGACGGCTTCACATGTATATCCTTGGTAAAACTGGGATGGGAAAAACTACCCTGCTTTTAAACATGATCCTAAATGACATCTATGGAGATGAAGGGGTATGTTTTATAGATCCGCATGGGGATGCTGTAGAAAAGCTTCTTGACTATATCCCCTCTCACCGCATTAATGACGTGATCTATTTTAATCCGGCTGATACTGATTACCCAATTGCTTTAAACATCCTGGAAAGTGTAGAACTTGAAAGGAAACATCTTTTTGTCTCAAGCCTTATTTCAGTTTTCAGGAAACTATATGCTGAATACTGGCAGCACAGGCAGGAACATATCTTGAGAAATACAATTTTAGCTTTACTTGATGAGGAAAAGACTTTGTTTAACTACGATAGAAGTAAAACCTTGCTTGATATCTATAGAATGCTTTCTGACTGGAGGTATAGAAAGGAAATTACAGAAAGAGTAAAAGATCCGATAGTTAAATCATTCTGGAAAAATGAGTTTCCGAGGTATCTTTACCAGTTCAAAGGAGAGGCTTTAGCGCCTATTCAAAATAAACTGGGGGCCTTTCTATCAGTTCCTTTGATCAGGAACATTACCGGGCAGGTAGAAAACAAAGTAGATTTTAGAGGACTTATGGATAAACAAAAAATCCTCCTTGTAAACTTAGCAAAAGGAAGGATTGGAGAAGATAATTCCTCTTTTCTTGGCTCTCTGATCATTACAAAACTTCAGCTTGCAGCAATGAGCAGGATTGATACGCCGGAGGAGCAAAGAAAGGATTTTTACCTTTTTGTTGACGAGTTTCAAAACTTTGTCGCCACTGAGACTTTTGATGGCATTCTATCAGAGGCAAGGAAATACAGACTATGCTTGGCACTTGCCCACCAGTATATTGGTCAGTTAGATGAAAGGCTCTCTAAAGCGATATTTGGAAACGTAGGAACTATTATCACTTTCCCAATTGGAGCAGAAAACGGAGAATCCTTGGAAAAGCACTTCTTTCCTAAATTTAACAGGCAAGACCTGATAAATCATGGCAAACACCATCTTTACCTGACGCTTGCTATAGATGGTAAGATTTCCCATCCTTTTTCTGCAATAACCCTGCCTCCTTTCTATAATTTCAAATCTCAAGGGAATAAGGAGAAAATAATTGAGGCATCAAGAGCAAAATATGCTGGTGAAAGAAAAGAAACAGAGAGAATAATTGAAAAACAGAGCTGTTAATTTTCTTTTAATTCAAAATAGTCCTTGCCATCAAAATAAGCGGCGCTAATCTTTTGTAAGGGGATGCCGGTCCTTTTACTCAGGGCGAGTTTATATAGATAAATTTGATGCAGGGATTTTACGGGGTTGAATTTGGCATCAGGCTTATAGTCAAGAATCCAAACCTTATCCCAACGGATTTGCAGGAAATCAATGTGGCCACAGATCGGTTCTTTTATTCTTAATTCTGGAACTTCATTAGGATAAAGGTAAACCGGAACTTCTACTGCTATTGTAGCTGTATCGTTTTTGAGCATAAAGTCTTGAATTGTAGGATGCCTATCTTTGTTTCGCTTTGCAAGGAGTAGGGCAAGCCTTGCCAATAAAACTGCATTGTTATCTTTTGTTCGCTCCCTTCTGAGGTGGATGTTTTCTATTAGCGTGCCTGAGCATCTCTGCCCGTTCTCAAAGATTTCATCGGGGCAATTTCTGTAAATCTGCCATAAGTATTTCCTGATCTGAGGGAACTTTTTAGCGAGTATATTCAGCTTTAAGCGGTGAAATTTGAAAGCGTACTCCTGGTGATGCTTGAAAACTTTTTCAGTTATTACTTCTTCTGGTGAAAAAGAGAGCTTCCGGCGGTATTTTGTAAAAGTACAAATACCCTCGTATTGTTTTATCCAGGAATGAAGTGTGCCTTTAGGAACCTTTTGCTTAAACTGACTGTTTAATTTTTTGCGTGTGGCATCGAGTTTGTAACCCAGATTATAATAAGTGATGCCATTCAGGATCACTTTAGGAGAATATGTTTTATGAGGCATGGGAGAAGATGAAAAGTATTTCTTGCAGGTTTTACAGAGATATTTTTGTGCTGCCCCCTCTTTCTTTATCCGCTGGCCAGCTTTTACTGTATTTTGGTTCTCGCAAAAAGGACAGGGAGTTTTGGGCTCAAAATTCAGGAGCTTTAGCGCTTGATTTTTGGTTCGAAGTTCGTCTGGTTTTGAGGTCATAATTGGTTTGAATTAACTGATGGATTTCGTACTTCTTAAGTGGTTAACAGACGCGGATTGAACAAGAGTAAAGACCCCAGAGATTAGATAGGGGTAAGGTCTTTGTTAAGTAATATGCTTATAATACCAGGTTTTTCAGAGTTGTTCAAGTTTCGTTTGGTGGATGGGGTTCGAAACCCGTCTGGTGGTTGGTAGCGCCGGGTGAGGATGGCCAGGCAAAAAAATGAGGGTGAAGTTTCAAGTTCGTCTGGTGGTTTTGTAATTAAAATTCATTTTGAATGAAATAAGATAAATACCAATATCACAAAAATGAAATAATCAGAACATGTCAGAACCTATTCAGTTTTATGACAAAAAAGCTGAAAAAAGCAAACTTGAATCACAACTTAAAGAAGCATATAAGAAATTATATGAATCTGAAAAATATCTTAGAACTATAATTGATTCTTCGATTGACGGCATTGCGGTTGTGGATGATCATGGTAAAGTAGAGTTTGGAAATGATTCTTTTTTTGATATTGTCGGCTGGCCAAGAGACGAATTGATAGGACAGTCTTTTATCAAAATGCTAACTGATGATACAAAAGATCTCTATCTCAAAATCTGGCAGGAATATCAAAATAGTGCACCGAACACTAGTCAAATTGCAGAGGCAAAAATCATAACCAGAGATGGCGAGATAAGGTATCTATATAAATCACGTGTGGCTACAGTTATTAATGGACAGAAGAAATTCATATTTATTGCCAGAAATATTTCAGATAAAAAGAAACTTGAGCTAGATTTCAAAGAATCCGAAGCAAGATATAGAAACCTCTTTGACAATGCTAGTGATTCCATCTACTGTTACGACTCCGGGGGATACTTTTTGGATGTTAACAAAACAGCACTCGAACTGCTTGGATGCACAAAGGAAGAATTAATCGGCACCCACATATCTGAATGGATTACACCTGAGAGCCTTAAAATCACTCAAGAAGACCTGATAAAACGGATTGGAGGTGAACCTGGAAGGGAGGCAATGGTTCTGGATGTGACCGATAAGAATGGGGAACACCATTGTATGGAAATAAGGAGGCGGATAATCCGACAAGGTGATAAAATTATAGTTCACGGCATAGGCAGGGATATTACTGAAAAAAAGAGATTAGAAAAAGAACTAAAAGAATCTGAGACTAGATACAGGGATCTCTTTGAGAATGCAATTGTCCCCATGTATATACTCGATACCAAAGGTAACATCCTGAAAATAAATGCGGTTGGACTCCAACTGCTTGGCTGTATAGAGGAAGAAGTTATCGGCACTAACATTTCTGAATGGCTCGCACCAGATAGCCTGAAAATAGTTAAAGAGAGTCAGAAAAAACGCTTCTCAGGCGAAAGCACGCATCATACGGATATTATTGAATTTGTACGCAAGAATGGCGAACATCGATGGGCAGAGACAACATCCAGGATTATCAAAGATGGTGACACAGTAATAGGAATCCACGGCATAGGCAAGGATATTACTGAAAATATGAGACTTAAACAAGAACTAATGAGATCCAATAAACAAAAAAAGCTCCTATGTCATCTGATTGAAGGAACGCGCGGAGGAAAGACCCGTGCACTCATCTTGAAACATCTTATTGAAAAATCTTATAATGCTAATCAATTGGCTAAAGCCTTGAATATGGATTATAAAACCATAAGGCATCATCTTGAGATTTTGGTAAAAAAAGGAATGATAACGAGAGGCCAGGATGAATACTCTGGTTTATATTTTATAGCAAAAAATATTGAATCTGATCTAGATGAGATGGGTTTTTGATACCAGTGCAATAAAACTTCAAATTCTATTATTGTACTTCATCAAAAGCTCTTTATATGATAAATCTAAAGTAGAAGATTGGCCTTTGCAGTAAGGGATACCACCACCCCTCAACCCACCTATTTTTTCTTATCTGCAAGGGCTTCTATTTTTTGTGTGTTTAAATGCTTTTTCCCTAACTTTGCCCAAATCCATGCGCCTTGATGATATACGGAAATTAGGCAAGCCGACAGAAATATAAAAACTCTGAGCAATTTACTACAGACGGATAATCTTGAAGGCTAATCTTCGTCTGCAATTTCTTCAGAATCCGCTAATCCTCCAAAGTTCATGAGATCAGCAATTTCCAGAAAAAGACGCATGCAATGCATTTCACTCAAACCCATGCTTTTTGCAGCTTCGCTC
>JAWOKW010000273.1:0-4267 GCA_033854095.1 Candidatus Methanoperedens sp.
GAAGGGGAATATTCTGGATGGAAAGGCAAAGTGCGTTTCAGTGACTCCTCATCATGGGATGCTCTCGATGGAATCGAATGGGATGGCAAAATACTGAAATTCAGCTCTGGGGAGGAAGACATTATATGCATGGTTTCAGGTGATATAATGAAATGCCTGGAAAAATCAGGGTTTGAAGTATCATGGGAAGCCAGAAGAGCGCCTGATGACATGCCATTTTTTTAAACCCGATAAATTAGAGATCATCTTCACCTTGCGGATTATTTGATGAATGGCATCGGCTTCCGGTGCATGTAGTCTCTATACCTGCATGGCTTGGCGGCGGATTATGGCAATTTACACATGTTGCCGCAGTTCCGTTATAAATCCCATGGTGGCATTGATCAGTGGCATTTATCACAGTTTCCAGAAATGCCAGGTATATGATTGGCAGGTACTATGTGGCAGGATTCACAACTGGGGCTTATATTGCTATATTTGTCGCCGGGATGGCATTTTTCGCAGTTCAGCGTTGCATGCACACCGATAGGCTTGAAATTGATATGGGCTTTATGGCACAAGTCGCACTGGGCAAATGTAATAACACGCGGTTGGCCTGTCTTATTATGGATGATCCGGTTGTGGCAATCAGCACATAATACTGATCTGTCTATGTGGAGAGCATGTTTTGCCTCAATGGTCTTATCTGTGAGATTGTATGTTTCAGGGTGGCATGCAAGGCACACCGCCTTTTTTGCATGTGCAGTGAAGTTATTGAAATTAATTTTCGAAGTACCATGATCCTGCACTTTCAATCGCGCCACACCTTGCTCCCTCCAGCGTAATTATCTTTCCTGATATGCTGCCGCCTTCGATTATCAACTCAACTGCGCTTGGTTCTGAAAGCCTTGGAACTGTGGGACTGCCTGGGCAGATAAGGAGTACGTCTGATTTTTCAATAACAGGTTTGTGGATATGTCCGAAAATCAGGACATCCACGCCCATCTCTTTTGCCAGATAACGTGCGCCTGTAGTATCCTGAAGAGAAAGCATAGCCTCATGAACTATCCCGACTCTCAGGCTTTCGAGCTCTATTACCTTTTGAGCGGGGAGCACCTCTTTTAATTCTGCATCATCTATATTCCCATGTACAGCTTCAAGGCTGCAAATACCTGAAAGCTCATCATACGCTGCCCTTGTTACAAAATCACCTGCATGGATTACCATGTCAGCTTCTTTAAGTAATGCGATAAGTTCAACAGGCAATTGTTCTTTAAGCGAGCCGTGTTCTATATGCGTATCAGCTAGCACGATGAGCTTCATACGTAGGAGTAGTCCATATAATTCAGTTCTTTTTTGACATCTGACAGGAATATCTTATATGTATCCATAGAAAAATCGATCCATTCCTTGAAATCAGAATTCAATTTTTTTCCAAGCTCATCCTCATTTTCTGTTCTGCTCGCTTCACTGAACTGCCTGAATTCTTCAAGGTTTTTTTCCATATACCAGTAGAGCGAGGTCTCAGCAAAAGGCTTTGGGATAAGAGGGGAAACTAAGGAAATCCTGAGCATGAGCTTTTTTTCCTCTGCAAGCTCATCTGGAGTAATGCCGCTTTTTTCTATCGCTTTATTTAAAGTTTCATCGCTAATCCTTCGCTTTTCCTCTGGTGTGAACCTGCGCACCCTATCTCTCATGTTTTCTTCATATATCTCTTTCTGGAGAAGCTCATGCTCAAGCATATATTTCAGCATGGTTTCGTTAGCTTCTTCAAGGTATATCCTGTTGAGGGTTATTATCGAATACCATGAACCAAGGTAGTAACGCCTGTTCAGCGCCACTGCATAATCTAAGATATAAGGCGCCCGAACAAAAATGCTCTGCGAGAAGACAACGGCATCAGTTGAAAGCAGCAGGATGTTCGAAGGCGCAAGTTTTCGTGCTGTTTCAAGTCCGTCGTTTCTATATACAGATTCTGGTTCTTTAAGATAATGCTCGTTCAGGGCGATTATCCTTTTAATTTCATCAGGCTTGAGCTGGTTCAATGCGAAAGCTATGTCTTTTGCAGCGGATTTTATCCAGAGAGTGTATTCTTCTTCAAATTGTTTTTTTGAGAGCGTCTGCATGAATAATTAATCGCAGCAGCGCAATAAATAGTTAATGGCAGGCGGGTTTATAATAAGGCTCTCTTTTTTCAACCGCTTTTTTGAGCAGGTATCTGATTTCCCCAACAGTAGCCTTTTCATTAATATCTACTAAGTTGTCGTTCCTCATCAGACAGGGTTTTAATTTCCCACTTGAAGTTAAACGCAATCTATTGCAGTTTGCGCAAAAGGTGGAATTGTCAATAGGTCTTACAAGCTCGACCTCAACTCCATCTATAAGATACTTTTTTCTCCGATGAAGCTCACGTTCATAAATAAAGGTTGCCCTTGATTCAAGCATTTTTTCTATACTATTTATATCGACCATATATTCTCTGATATTCTTAAAATCCATGAGTTCGATGAGCTGCAAGATCGCTTTTCCATCATACTGAGCTGCAAAATGGATCGCCTCATCGATTTCAGAGTCGTTTATGCCTTTCAACAGTACCATGTTGAGCTTAACAGGGGTTAATCCAGCGTCTACGGCTGAGTTTATTCCATCGAGCACTTTTGGGAGCGCATGCTGTGAACCTGTTATGTTTTTATAATGTTCGCTGTTCAGTGAGGGAAGACTTATGTTCACCCTGTCAAGCCCGCTCTCTGCCAGCGGCTCTGCACGCTTTGAAAGTAAAACCCCGTTCGTGGTGGCTGATACATCTTTTAATTCAGGAAGCGCTGATATTATATCCTCAAAATCGCTTCTCATCAGAGGCTCTCCTCCTGAGAATTTTACCTTTTTCACTCCAAATTCTGCCGCGGTTGTTACAGTTTTTACAATGGTATTGAGCGAGATCTCATGTTCAGGCTCGCTATTGTCCCCTTCCTGGTGGCAGTAGATGCAGTTCAAATTGCACTTTCTGGTTATCGAGATACGCAGGCTTGTTATAACCCTGCCATAAGGATCAGAAAGCATATTCATAGCCCCGTGGAGAGCCATTCTAAGTCGTTCGTGATAAATATCGATGTAATCATGGCAAGTTGAGTATATAAAGGCACATGAGATGAACTCTGAAGCCTGTTGCACAATTTCGGGACCCACAGCATGAGATGGCGTTCAAGAAAATCCTTTTGAGCGAGCAGATAGCCTTTCAGGAGATCATGCTCATTATCCATCACAGCTTCTGCTTCCCTGAACGTCAGGAAATGAAGGAACTCAAGCTCTGTACAGAGATGGTCAGGAAATTCACGCTTTCCTTCTTTCTGACATGTGACGAGACCGAAGTGCTTGTAGAACTCGCTTATCTCAAGCATTATAGACGTTCTGGGTTCTCCTCTATAGCTTCCCTCATAAAGCGGAAAAGGAGGAGCAGGGATGCCGGCGTCAAAGGTCTGGATGAACACTGATTCGAGATCACCTGATGTGATTCCTTCAAGCTCATCCCTGACCGTTCTGGTTATCACGGTTTTTTCTTCCATAAGGTGTTGCTGGTGAGGAAGGGCTGATATGTTATCCCACAGTTCGGTCAGGAATTCCCCATTCTGAAATGCTTTGAAGAGAGCAGGTGCGGGATAACCGAATCCAAGGGAGAGCAGTTTATACACCGCGCTGCGGGTCGCTGGATAGACGGCAGACATCAGTGATAATTGGGTAATTGATGCTCTTATAACTTACCACATACCGAAAGATATATACGTAATAAAATTGACACAAACGCACAGTACGCAGAAGAGGGGTAATATTGATCGTACATGACATCTGGCTTCTGTCGCTCAGGTCACAAAAATATTATCCCTTTTCCCTCCATATCCGCAAGGCTTAAATAATCATAATTATCATAATATAGATGAGGAGGAAGTACTGCTACTCAGATTGTAGCATTATGGAAGGGATGACATGACTAAAATAATGCATGTTCAGACAGTTCTCTTAAGTGAGGACATCGAAGCCCTGAAACAGAAGACGGGCGAAAGCAGTACCAAAGAAGCCCTCGCTGAAGCTGTCTCACATTATCTCAAGTGCGAATATACGCACGAAGAGAATATGTGGACAAAGAAGCTTGAGAGAGTAGTACAGAAGAAAATAAAGCCTAAACAGGAGGAAGAACAGGCATGAAATATAGTAAATTAGAAAAGAATGAAGAAGCAGTATCGCCAGTCATCGGTGTGATCCTGATGGTGGCGATTACTGTTATACTTGCAGC
>JAWOKW010000274.1:0-2967 GCA_033854095.1 Candidatus Methanoperedens sp.
ACTTTTCTTACTCATATTGTAACTTTTACACTATTATCCATAATAATTGAATAAAATTATGCATCGGTACTTTTTGAGTAAGGATAAAAATTATGTCGGCTAGGGTGCGGAAAATGGGAACTTAATACCATTAGTCTTCAGAAAGGGATATTCTCAAACCCTTAACTCATAGAATAAAGATACTAGCTGTGATTTACTGCGCTCCCAATGATCTCAATGCCTGCATCACAATTATCTTGTACTGCTCGATATTAGTGTGGTAATGCTCTTTCGCCTTAACAGCATCAGGCTCATTTCCCTGCAATTTCTCAAGACGCGCCATAGTGTGCTTCGCTGCATCTACAATCCATTTATCCCGTGTGGCTGAATCAACAACTTCCAAGGATTCAGGTCTTATGGATGTTAGAACATTCCCTTCTGGGGTGGCATAGGTAGCAGGCTTTCCAACTACAGCGATAAACTCTGGAGGCGTAGTTTTTGCAAGAGTCTCCGCTGCTTCTGGCTGGTACTGTCCTGCGTACACAAAGAACGCGCCTGTCGGGTCTATAATACGTCCGCGCCAGTACGCTGCCTCTGTTCCAACATCTTCCTTCTCTGTCAGCGTGCCGACTACGAAGATACGATTGCATTTAGCTCCAGTAGGTGTGAGGAGATACTTGGGAGAATACTGATCCGTTCCTTCTGTTAACTGAAGGTTTGATTCCTTGAACTCTGCTGCGAATATGCGATGCGCTACTTCCCGAACATATCCATTTTCGGCCATGTTCAAGCCTCCTGTGCAATTTGCGGCGATTGCGAAGCCTGTAGTCTCTTTATTTCTTCCTCTATTGGCTTTACATCCTGCCTGATGGATTCCACAAGCATGAATCTATCAAGTTTGGCACCCGATACGACAAAATACCTGCCTACAAGCTTACTTTTTATCGAATCAAGCACTACAGCTTGATCCAGAGCTTCGGTTGCCATCTCTTTGGCTTTATCAAGGGTTATGCCTACCAGGTTTTCTGTGACTTCCCTGTTCAGCAGGATATCCTGCACCTTTTCTCCATCATCCAAGACCGCCTTGACTCTTAGGTCATAAATCCCTTCTACTCTCCCGTGCTCGCCGCATGCGCCTTTTACCAATGCTCTATTACATTGAGGACATCGTTTGATTAAGCCTGAACCGCTCTGTACATCCACGATGGCACCACTGAATTCAACAGGCGTTGAACCCACTTCGATATTCTCTTTTATGGGTTCTATCGCGCTTGTCTTATTGAGCTTGATGCTGAACTTTCCCTGCCATTCTGAAGTGATGACGTTCTTGAAGAGGTAACTTTTACCTTCTTCGACTTGCGGCAGGCTCGCTTTTGTCCATTTTGTGAACTTTATTGTACCTGATTCATCTCCCAGCAGCCCGACCTGCGATACGGATTCGTGTTTGCTCTCCCACAACTGAATGATCTTGCCGCGCAGTGTCACCCAGTTTCCATTTTCTTTAATATCTGATACTTTTACTAAAGGTGTTTCTCGTTGCGCAAAGAACTCGGTTTTCGGGATGTTATGCTCTTTTAGAAAATAGTTAGTAACGTTCCGACGGGCTTCTTCAGGAGGGACCTTGAATTTATTTATCAGTTGGTCCAACCGTGTTTCGATCTCTTTTGGCTTTACTTTAACGCCCAGTTCTGAAAATCGGGCTTCTATCTCTGTTGCTGTTTCTTTCATGTCATTCCTCAAGCCTCTTGTTTGATTTTTAATTTGAGAGGTAGATTATACCTTTTCCTCTTTCTACATAAAGCTTCTTAGAGCAGTGTGAAAGTAATCTTTTTATAAAAAATAATCGAGAGAAGCTCTCCATTAAAAGATGTTAAAAGAGCATGAACCTATAGAACTATCCAGCTATAAAAGATAAAATTATGTTTTCAGGCATAATAATCGTTGATGAGCATTGGCTTCAATGGAAAAAGTGTGTATAATTTTTAAAATATGCAGTTTTAAAAACAAAAGGTTATGTTTTGAGGTAAAACATAACCTCTCATATAATTCTCACAAGTAACAAAGATTGGATTTACGACTTGAAGAAATACGAATCAAGGTTGCACCCTCATCTCATAGGGATTGCTTTCTGTAACCCGCTGCTCACAAGCAGGAAGGAAAATCGGCAGCTATGTTGCACCCTCATCTCAGGCCCAATACAAACGTTCGTGTCACCAGACAGCAATCACTTACAGTAGAACTCGAGGACAAAATTTTTTGACTCAAACGGTTTGCTTCATCGGGAAGCAGAGGTAGATTTCCGGGGACTTACTTGGCTGTTTTATAGCCATATCAATCCCTATGGGAAATTGTCTTCAGACATGAATGAACGGCTTCCGATATGGATTGCTGTCTGGTGGCACGAACGTTTGTACTGGGCCAAATAAGATAGATCTGTTCTCTCTTTAACTCTCAAATGCATTGATTGCAGAATATAATCCTGGGATACCTGAACTTAGAAATACTAATCTGGCGACTTCTGTAATTTCTTCATTCGTAGCTCCAACTTCTCTAGCTTCTCGAGCGTGGATCTTTACTCCTTCTGTCTGTTTCAATACAGATGCTATTGCAAACCTGACCAATATTTTTGTTTTCTTATCAAGGAATTCTCCTTCAGCATCTTTGATCGTACGTGCCAGGCTTTCAGCAAATTTCGGATCGTTCTTTTTCAGGACTTCTAGTACTTTAACATATGGTGGTTTAATTTCTGTTGACATTTATTTATCTCCTTTCGGTTTTCTCTGCCTTCTTATGCCATACAACAAGGGGCTTTTGCCTTATTGTATCATTCTTTTCAGCACTTATCATCTCTTTAAGTTTTGCGCTCATGTGAATGAAAACGTTGCTATCAGACATAAGAATCTATAGTATTAAAATTATATAAATTTGTATGAGACAGTAAACATGATTGTCTTATTTCGTGTTGTAAGCTGGCTAGAACTAAAAAAA
>JAWOKW010000275.1:0-5146 GCA_033854095.1 Candidatus Methanoperedens sp.
CTGTATATGGAAAAAGCACCTGATATTCATAATATTCACCGAGATTAAAATAAGGATTGTACTGTGGAACGAGTGGAAACCACTGAAGAGCTGCACGTGCATAAACGATGTTCTTCCCCGGGTCATAATGATATGGCATATTGGGGTCTATAGATATTCTTATAAAAATCGATAATAAAAATATGGTCAAAAGTATGATATGTTCGTTTTTTATCCTGAACATGGTTTTTTATTCAAAATTTATTTTTTTTATATAACATCATTACGTATATCAAAACAAGTCCCGCAAATGCATAGGCAAGATCAAACCCTGGTGCCTTAGCAGGTGGTGTTTCCTTCGAAGGAGCTATATATGTGACCGTTCTCTGCTCTGTTTTTATATTCCCTGCCCCATCCACAGCGACTATTGTAATAGTATTCGTTCCATTCGAAAGTGTGAGTGTTGCATTCCAGTCAGTAGTTCCAGCATTTATCCCGTTGACTGTCACTACACTGATGCCGCTTGCATCCTGCGCAGTTCCCGATATGGTCAGTTTATCTGAAGTAACGTTTAAAGGGATGGAATTTATTTTAAGCACTGGAGGGGTCTTATCAACGAGCAACTGTGGAGTGGCACTCTGGGCTATCTGTGCGCCAAAGGCATACACATTCCCATCCCTTGAAGTGGCGAACAGCATGTTATCAGACAGCGCAAGTGCTATTATCCCGCTGCCAACTGCGTAATTACTTATTGACTCACCGGTCGCTGCATCCAGAACGTATATATTTCCATCCTCTGATCCTGCATAAAGTCTATCTTTTATTACTATGGGAGAGGCGTCAACCCTGCCGCCAGTCCTGAATTTCCAGAGGATACTTCCATTATCGACGCTCATAGCGTAGATGATGTTATCGTCAGACCCAGCATAGACCAGATTCTCAAGAACCACTGGAGAAGCCCTGACCCAGTCATTCGTTTTTTTAGTCCATTTCAATTCCCCGCTGCTGGAATCAATGGCATACACGCTGCCATCCCTCGAACCTATATACACCACGCCATTTGTTACAGAAGGCGGAGAAGTGACACTTCCGCCAGTCTTATAGCTCCATTTAAGGTCTTTATTCTCTGCATCAAGTGCGTATATTTTAGCATCATCAGAACCTGCATAAACAAAGCCCTGCGATATTGCTGGCGAAGATTCGACCCAGTCACCTGTTGAATATTTCCATCTTAAACTTCCATTGATTATATAAATCGTATAAATGTATCTATCAAACCCTCCATACAGTATATCCTTATTATAAACAACAGGCGGTGAAGCCATGCTGCTTCCCATATTGTATTTCCATTTCAGGTTCCCGCTATAATCTAAAGCGTATATATAATTGTCATAGGATGCAGCAAACACGATTCCGTTCTTTGCTGTCGGTGTATAAACTTTCCCAAGAGTCGTAAACTTCCATTTCAATTCCCCTGACGTTATATCTATCGCGTACAGAGCATTATTATCAGAGCCCACGAAAAGAATGCCGGAATCAACAATGGGAGCAGAAATATCAGAACCTCCTGCATCATATTTCCACATCAGCTCTAAGGAAACTGGCTGACTATCTGAGTATCCACTGTGCTGCAGGTCACCTCCAATATTCTGCCAGTTTGCTGATGCTTCAGGTAAAAAGAATAAAATACAAATCAAAACAAGAAGTGGCAGCCTGTGCATGTTATATTTCATTCCCTGACATACAGCACACCTTTTCCATTCACTACGACATCGCCTGTATATTTCTTATAGGCTACGCCTTCTATAGCCTCAATGCCTTCAAGTTTGAAAACAGGCATCATTTCTTCAATACTTCCGACGATTATTATGCCTTTTACCATCTCGCTTCCAGGTCTGCTTGTGCTACCTTCTATCACGATCTTGCCGCTGTTGTTACAGAGGCCGGGGAGTATTCCGGCGTTGCCTTTCACAATAATCTCGCCGCCGCACATGTGTTCTCCCACAAAATCAAGTGCACTGCCCATAACTGTGATTCTGCCGCCGCGCATGCCGCAGGTCTCGCCGCGATATCCTGCTCCGAGGTAATAGCCAGCATTTCCTTCGATCACAATTTCCCCACCCTTCATTTCCCTCCCTGCCCATGAATCTGCGGCCCCGGACACTGTGATTTTGCCTCCGCTCATCTTTGCGCCAAGATGCATATCGACATTACCTTTGATAACTATCTGTCCTGCAGTCATTCCCTCTCCAATTCTCTTTACGCGTGAGAAATCGCCTTCCATAAATATCTTTGTATCTGCTGCCGCTGCTGTTCCGTTCACTTTGACGGAGAACAAGTCACCGAGAGTGGTCTTCTGGTTTCCCATCCAGACTTCTATGGAGCGTATCTCCTGTTCTGTCCTGTTGGCGAATCTATCAGGAGAAATATTCTCAGCTTCGATTGAGACTTCAAATTTCATTTTTGGCTGTAAGGAAACTTCCTGCATTTAGCTCGCCTCCGCAAGCACAGAAATGCCTGCTTTGACCATTTTCGGATGTGTGAGGTATGAATCCTGCACCATATAGTTCGCAAGCTGTATTGAATAATAGTTTTTGAATTTCATACGCATGTCTTTCATAATCTCACTGGTATGCTGCTCTGGTACTGATGCATCCACCCAGAACGTCCTTCCAGGGGGTGTGGCTGTAATCTGACCATCTTTTACCACGACCTCGCCTCCTTTGATGGTATAAGCTGCTGATGAGAACGCACTCTTTATTTTTGCATGCTCCACAGATGGATCTATCCGGTCAGGTTTGATGTCGTATATCGCGATGTCAGCATCAGCACCGGTGCCAAGATGCCCTTTGCAGTCAAGTAGTCCAAGCACTTTTGATGTTGCCGCTCGTGTTATTATCGCAATGTCGTTGAAGTCAAGTTCTCGCTCAATACCTGGCAGCTTCGCTCTTTTATGAATGGCTTCATGGACCGTCTTAATCTCTTCCTGGCGCTTCTTATTGCTCATGAGAAGAGCTATGACTTCAGGATAATTTACGAACGGACCACCATTGGGGTGGTCTGTAGTGAGCAAAACCTTATATGGATCCTTTGTCAGCAGCGCGAGTTCAAGTCCCATAGCCCACATAACAGCGAAAACAGGGCTTTGCCTGACATAAAAGAATGGTACTACACCCGAGGCATCTTCCATTTCAACATCGCCATTAGCCCACTTTGCATGCGTTAATTTCGCATTTGCATATTGCGCTGGTCCGTCTGCCGTCATTGTGGTTGCGCTGCCAAAGATAAGCTGTCCCATGTCTGTTGTTACATTCTCGCTATTGTTGAGATAATTTGCGATCTCATCTACTTTTGATTCAAAGTCGCCCCAGTTAGTTCCGCCCATAGCGTTGAACGTGAGATGAGTGACATGTAACACCTGCCTATCTTTACTTGGCTTCACCTCTTTTGCAAGCTCCATGCTCGCAAGCGTTGTCCTGTAATTGCCAGGTTTTCCAAGGTTATTGCAGTGGAGGTGCACTGAATGCGGAAGTCCAAGCATTTCATTGACTTTCATCAATGATACGATTATCTGTGCAGGCGTGACCTCAAAATTCGGAACTACATCATCCAGTCCTGTGACATTCTTGCCAAAGCCCCACATCTCGCCTCCGCCTGGATTCACTACCTTGATACCGTACCCCCTGCTTGCCAGTAATCCCCATGATACATAAGCAGCTAATTTGTCCATGTCCTTTTCGCGGACATAATCCATCGTAGGCCAGTTGCTCCCGAAAAGGGTGAGCGCTCCTTTATCTAATATTGGGATCTCCTCAAGTTCCTCATGGGTATGGCGCGCTTTCATGATCGCCTGGGCAGCCTCGAAAACAGTGGTATAACCAATCTGTGCGTAGCGGTATCCCATAGCAAATACATTGGGAACGGTGTAACCTGTGTACGGTCTTGTTATTTTTGTCCTGGGTTTTATACCTGAACGTGTGTCCTCTGGACGCATAATCCTTCCAATATTAACTTTTGCGCCTGCTATATGGGAATGTGCATCAACGCCTCCAGGCATGACAAGCCTGCCGCCTGCATCGATCACTGAAGCCCCGCTGCTGACTTTATCTACGACCTTTGCGTCTTTGACGGAAATATCCGTTATATCGCCTTTGACGCCGTTTATCGGGTCGTACAGAGCGCAATTCTTTATCAGGAGTTCCATGATTATTCACCTCTTAACCCTTTCACGCGTTCAGTTATCTTTTCAAGAATCTCAATATCAGTTGGATGCGCTGGCTCTATCATCTTCCTGTAGCGAAGAGATACGCCGTCCATTCTGTAAGCTGTGCCTTCGACCTCAACACCGCAGATGGCTGTGGGTATGACCACATTTGCTATCTCAGTTGTGGCATTCCAGTACGGGTCTATCTGGACAAGCGGTATTTTTGCAAGATGCCGCACTGAGTTCGCAGGGAAATGCGCACCTGCATCGCCTGCTATGATCATCGCAGCATCCACTTCTTTCCTGTAAAGCAGGTCGTTCGCTGCTGTTTCTCCTGGATTATAGTACGGTGCACCGCGTGAAAAATCAACTGCTGTAGTGAAGCCTGCCTCCCATGTGCACACCTGATTGAAACCTGTTACGTTATAGTGACCTCGCATCGGCATGATCACATATTTTGTAAATGAGTTCAATTCCGTGGTCAGCGAGATGGCATTATCAATGTTCTTATATCTGGATTTGCTCTGCGTAAGTCCCATACCAAAGAAAATCGCCCCGAACTTTGCAGTTTTTAATGTATCAACAAGCTTTATAAGCTTATCCTTTGCAACGCCTCCAACACTTTCAGGGACAACGTCCGCACCAGAAAGATATATGTTTAGCTTACCATTCGTAGTATTTGCAATGAATTCATGGGTTCTACCGTCATCGATTTTTAAATTTACCTTAGTTTTTTCATTATTAAGTTCCAACGAAAGATAATTTTTTCCAGCAGTTATTCTTATAATCCTGCCATTATCGATTTTCTCAATTTTTGCAGTTTTTATCCATTCAATAATAAATTTCTGGTTCAAAAAATCTATGAGCTTTCCGCTATCGTTTCCTGGAATTTCATCCCAGTTAAACGAAGACCCAGAAAGTATCGCCCTGAGGGCTGAAACAACAAGATAATCGCTTCCCTGC
>JAWOKW010000276.1:0-3452 GCA_033854095.1 Candidatus Methanoperedens sp.
TGCCTTTCCAGTTTGCTCAAACACCTCGATTTAATAAATAAAGTAGGGAAATTGGTTCGTGAGGATAGTGAATTTGGCAGAATTATTGCCACCAGAGAACATATTTTTGCAAATGGTGTGGATGTCAGAAATCTGATTCGAGATTTGGGCAAGCTTATTCTCTGGAATAGCGAACAAAAAGGATATGAGCTGGATGATCTGATTCAGATGGTTGAGACCTCAAACAGACAAAAACGTGTGGTTAGAATTGTTGAAAGAGGTGTTACGAGAGTAACTGAGCCAAACGTAAGCCTGGTGTTGAAGTCCGCAGAATTGATTTTGTTGATGTCTGCCATCGTGAACATACTGAATAATAAGGAAGCATCAAAATGGAAACATATGAGTCCAGTAAGTATGGAAAATATTGCACTATTTGTTCCTGCCTGATTATAAGTTTTAAAATATATTTATAACTGTCCGATCTTGATAATCTGTTCACTATAGGAGTTGTACCGATATTAGTCTCACGCATACAACTTTTTATAATAATAAATACTAAATTAAAATGAATTTTTATACGATTATGAGTGTTTTCCCGGCTCATGAAAGTGAATCGCATTGTAGTACTTGCCCATCTCAAGCAATTGGAAGATAACAATGGGGGTTATTACGGCACAGATGTAATAAACCTTGCAAAAGAGTTAGGAGTAACATGGTACAGTCTTAAGAAAATGTTAACCAAATGGTTACGTGAGGAGGATGCTTTTAAAGGGCTGCATTACCTTGGACAGCATAAACCTCCAATCACACTTGGTGAATTTATAACTGTAGAAGGTCGAATAACGTCAAATCCTCTGGAAGTAAAAGGTCACATATTATCAGATATAAATAAAGAACGGCAGGGATCAGGAAAGGAACAACTTGCTAAATCCACATTTTATCGTGCTACAAAGCAACCTCATGTACCCTGGTTTGCACGTAAACTTATCAAACTTCCTTCGACATATTCTGTTGTTGATGCACGAGATTCGTTAGCAACTGTATTCACTTATTCCGGTTTAAAAGCATACGGCGGTGCAGATATAGAAACAATTCATAATCGATGGGTCAAAGCTAAAGAGTGGTTCTCAGTATATGGAGTAGACCCGATAGTGTTTTATCCTGAAATTCTCTCACAGGAGAGACACTCAAGAAGTCTTCTCACTTCGATACCACCCGACCAGCAGGAGGATATTCAAGCAAGACTTGTATTTGAAATCCAAACAGCGTTTCTGGTAGAATGCTTCGACCTCCTTCTGGATGAAATCATTCATCGTAGAGGCAGAATTCAGCAGTCAATGAATGCTTCCAGGCAGAAGGAAGAGAACGAACTCAGAAGAAAGGCACTTGACTCGATGAGAGCAGTGATAAAAGAAAATCTTCATAAAGCCTCTCCAGACATGGAAAAGCTGTATTCCCTCTCAGAAACAGTTTCAGAAGACATAAAAGCACGAATGGTTCTTTTGAGGAGACATAAGAAAAGTTATCAACTCATTCGGAATATGATCAAAAATCTGGGGGCCATGCTGGGAGAGGACATTATGTTTCATACAAATGAGGGACAGAATTTTTATAGGCTGGCTGTAGGTGAGACAACTTGGAAAAACATTGATGAAATAACCAAAAGACGGCTTACAAAAAATCCAACTCTTACAGGGATAATCGGGAACGGCAACGACGATGTTGCACAGTTTCTTGCTATAGATAGATTGGTCGAGTACATTAGACACGGAAAGATTACATTTAGAGATAGCTACCGTTTCCAGGATATTGGCTCCAGATTGAAGGAAATCAGAGTCGAAGAAGGAGATGTATTCCTATCAAATGAGATTCTGGAACAATTTATTGCAGGTACATTCCCAGTGGACATTTCACCACTTTGTGGATCAGAGAATATGTATGAAGAAATAGAGGATTTGACATTACCAGCATGGGTTGACCTATCCAGTGTGCTTAAAGAAGTTTCAAAGTTTGTCAGGGAGACTACACCTGGCTGGTTTGATGAGCATATTGCTCTGTTCAAACAGCAAACAGATGGCATGTTCGACATGGAATACAGCGAAGACGAATTCGCTGAGAGATTGTATGAAGCCATAGGATTTCTGGGAAGGAATCTACGTTATAGAGATTCTGAAAAGTTCTGGAATCTGAGATATTTCATTCAGAGATATGTTACTGAAGCTACTTTGAGACTGGAATTTAAATTCATCCATAGCTGTATGGAAAAGCTGAGCGGAAATAAAGTTGAGGCGATAATCATAGACACAATCGGTATCGACGGAAGAAAAAAGAGTATCCTTGCGATATATCATGGGAGATACCATACGATTGGCATGGCAGATCTAAGAGCAGTTTCTGTTCATATGCTTCCCGTTTTTTCATGTGGTTGCAGGTCAACAGATACAGAAGCTATGAACGTTGTTGAAGTTATTAAAGAAGTTCAAGAAATCTGCAACGGAAGCGTTAAGATCTATTCTGGCAATGGCCACACCACAAGCAGAGTGGCAGCAGGCATGGTTTTCTTAACCTTCGGTGTGGTAGCTGCTGGCAGAGTTATCCATAAGCCTAAAAAACCACTTGGGAAGAAAAGGATCGCCAGACTCAGAAAGAGTATCGAGCTCCTTAACCATATTGGAAAACTGCTCAGAGAGGAACCAACTCTTGGGCGGGTCATAGCATCGAGGAAGCATGTATATGTGGATGGTGTAAATGTGAGGAAGCTTATAGAGGATATGGGTTATCTGATTCTTTATAATGTTGGGAAATTGGAGCTTCCTATTAATGATTTAAGTCAGACTGTGGAAAAGTCAAATTATCTCAAAAGAAAGGCCAGAATCGTGGAGGGAGGAATTACCAGAGTTGAAAAAGATGAAGCCAATAAACTTTTAAAATCCTCTGAACTCTTGTTATGCATCGCAGGACTTTACCACATGCTAAAGGGATGGAAAGGGCATGAGAGCCCAGTAAACTTGTCAGATATACGTCTATTCATACCTGCATAAAATTAAAATTATATAACAAAGTTGTATGCGTGAGACTAATATCGGTACAACTCCTATCACGTATTCAATTTGGCAGTTTCTTTTTGGTAACTCTTCAACTTGTTCCTATAATAATTCCATGATCGGAAAAAATAGATCAGGCGTTTTTGACATGATAATCTTTTTATCACTTCATCTCTTTAATACACTGGATTCAAATGACAAAGGGCATAGAAAATAAAAAAATCGGATTTATTGGCACTGGAAAAATGGGCGAGGCCCTTATCAGGGGCATACTGCACGCCAACCTTGTCCCTTCAGGGAACATCTATGCCAGTGATATGGATACGGTGAAATTACAGCTTCTTGAAAAAGAGCTAAAGATCAATACCTGCAATGAAAATTGTGATACTGTGGTCAATTCGGATGTTCTTATTATTGCGGTAAAACCGC
>JAWOKW010000277.1:0-5589 GCA_033854095.1 Candidatus Methanoperedens sp.
GCAGGATATTCTCGGAATGCTGGTAATTGCCGCTGCCCTTGCAGTTGCAGGCATACCCGAGGCTTTACCATTTATAGTCACTGCCACCCTTGCCATAGGCACCCAGAGAATGGCAAAAAGACACGCAATAATTAGAAAGCTTCCAGCAGTTGAGACGCTCGGGTGCGCTACTGTCATATGTTCTGATAAGACAGGCACTATTACCCGCGGTGAGATGATGGTTCGGAAGATATTCACAGATGCAATTATTGAGGTAACAGGTAGTGGTTATATTCCGGAAGGTGAATTTCGCAGGGATGGTGTAAAAATCCAGCCATTACAGGATGCACACTTATCAGAGCTTTTGAAAACTGGCATGTTGTGCAATAATTCTTTTCTTGAGCCTGATGGAGGGTGGCGCATAATCGGGGACCCGACAGAGGGCGCTCTGCTTGTAGCCGCAAAAAAAGCAAACATAAGTGTAGGCTACCCGCGGGTTACAGAGTTACCCTTTGACAGCGAGCGCAAGCTCATGAGCACGCTCCACACAACTCCACGCGGCATTACTGCGTTCATTAAGGGAGCGCCTGAAGTTGTACTGGGATTATGCACGCACATTTACGAAGGTGGTTCGGTCAGGCTTTTGAACAGTGAAGACCGAGACAGGATTATAAGTGCAAATAAGGCAATGGCGCAGGAGGCGCTGCGTGTTCTTGCATTTGCAGAAAAGATTTTTGAAGGCGAGGTATGCAGCCAATACACAGCAACATGTGTGGAGCAGGACCTTGTTTTCTTAGGACTTATGGGAATGATGGACCCCCCAAGAGAAGAAGTAATAGATGCCATTGTCACATGCAAACGAGCCGGAATAAAAACCGTGATGATCACCGGGGATAATAAACTCACAGCCACAGCAGTTGGAAGAACCATAGGGCTTCTTGATGACGGAAATGTCCTGGAAGGCGGTGAGATAGAGAAAATGAGTGATGAGGAATTGAGCAGAGCTTCCCAATCAGTTTCTATCTATGCACGAGCCTCACCAGCACATAAGTTAAGGATTGTGGACGCTCTGAAGCGCAATGGGCATATCGTAGCCATGACGGGCGATGGAGTGAACGATGCGCCAGCCCTTAAAAAAGCAGACATCGGAGTAGCCATGGGCATTACAGGAACCGATGTTGCAAAGGAGGCTTCTGATATGGTTATCACAGACGATAACTTTGCAACGATAGTACATGCCATCGAGGAAGGAAGGCGGATTTATAGCAACATACAGAAAGGAGCATGCTACCTCCTCTCCAGTAATTTTGCTGAGGTAACTATTTTATTTACTGCTGTAGTAATTCTTGATTTTCCAATTGTTCCTTTGCTTGCACTTCAGATACTGTTTGTTAACCTTGTTACCGATGAATTCCCGGCTCTTGGTCTAACAGTTGAGCCTGCCGCAAAGGGTATTATGCAGATGCCGCCCCGGGATCCAAAGGAAAATATACTGTCAAAAAGAATAATGTTATACACTATCGGAATAACATCAACGATTTTTCTGGGAACTTTCGCACTCTTTGCATGGACGTGGAGTACAACTCAAGACCCTTCTATGACAGAAAGGACTGCATTAGCGCAGACGACCGCTTTTGCTACACTTATTACTTTCGAATTATTCAATGTACTGAACAGCAGATCACTTGAGCAGTCCATATTCAGGGGAGGTTTCTTTACAAATAAAAGGCTGCTCCTTGCGGTATCAGGGTCATTTATTGCTATGATGCTCGCTATTTACTGGCAGCCTGCGTCGGCAGTATTTAAAACAGCGCCTCTTGGGTTGGAATCATGGATGAGAATACTTCTGGCATCAAGCACTGTGGTTGTCACGGCAGAGATCATGAAAAAAACGTTTAATAAATCCAAGCAGATGGTTTGATTCAAAGAGGTACTATTCAATTTTCATGATTTCTGATGCTGCTTCCTGGAACATCAAAATTAGTTTTTATAGACTATTTCCGTATCATATTCATCAAATATTTCGCCAACCAATTCTTCTAAAATATCTTCAATGGATACTAATCCGATAACTTTCTTGCTGTCATCCACCACTACTGAAATATTTATTTTCTTTTGCTGGAGTTCTTTCAGGAGGGGAGAAATTTTTCGTCCGGCTATAACAATCAATATAGGACGCAAAGTCTGGTGCACTTTTATTTGGCTCAGTTCATAATCCCTGAATTTCAGGAAATCCTTAGCATAGATCATGCCTACGATGCTGTCAGGATTCGTTTTATATACAGGTATTCTCGAATGACCTGATTCGTTTATTAGTGCAAGCGCAGTTTCCAGGTTCTTTGATTCTTCTATGCACACCATTTTTTCTTTTGGAGTCATCACCTCACTTGCTTTCTTATCTGAAAATTCAAAGACTTTATGGATTATCTCCCTTTCATGTTTCTCAATAGTCCCTTCTTTTTCCCCGACTCTCAGCATCATTTTAATTATTTCTTCTGTAACGAACGGATGCTTTACCCGTTTTTTCCCGCCAAGAAGCGCAATTAAGAAATTTATGAATGTTGTTAATAGCCAGATGATGGGTTTCAGGATATAGATGACCAGTCTTATGGGCTTCGCTACCAGCAGTGATATTAATTCGGAATGCCTTGAAGCAAGCGTCTTTGGGAAAACCTCGCTGAAAACAAGTATCAGCAGGGTCATTACCCCTGTGGCTATTGCAATCCCGCTGCTTCCAAAAATTTTTAGCGCAGCATCGGCAGCAAGCACCGAAGCGCTGATATTGACAGTATTATTGCCTATCAGTATCGCAGTAAGGAATTCTTCAGGGGTCTCGAGTAGTTTAATAAGTATTGCTGCATTTTTATTGCCAGCATCTGCCAAGTGCCTGATCCGTATTTTATGCACGGAAATAAGCGCCGTCTCAGAGCCGGAAAAAAAGGCAGAAAGCACAATCAGCACTGATATAGTTAAAATTTCAATTGCAATCCAGGAATCCATTAGCTATGATCAGTTCTGATAATGAGTCCTGTAGTTAAAAATATACTGGAAACAAATCAGATATGATGATATTGTATTCCATTATGCCTATTGTTGACCTTTATGCACGACTCCATTGTGCATAATTTTCATAATTGGTGCAATAGGAAATAGGGAATATCTTTGCGGTTGAAGTTTGATATAATCCGTATAACGTTTGTGCTGATAGGCTTGGTATAACAAAAACAAACAATCGTTGGGTAACAACTATGGCAAACTGGAAGGAAAATAATTGGAAGGAAGACTCTTAGTGCCGGTTTGCATCAAAATCGTTTTCCGGGAGGAATTCAATTTAAAGACCTGTATCTTCGATACGTCATTTTACTTTCTTTTCATGACTCTTACCGCAAGGACAGGTCTATTTGTCTGCCTGACCACGTCACGTGCCGTACCTCCAAGCAGAAGTTCCCTGAACATGCCTCTTCCGAGCGTACTAATTATTATCAAAGATACATTTTCCTCTTCAGCCATAGCAATGATGCTCTCAGATGGACTCCCAACACGGACATGAATTTTCACATTCATGCCTTCTCTACTAAGCTCTTTCCCGATATCCTCAAGTTTCTCCTTTGCCTCTTGAACATTGGCTTCTATTTCGTCCTGTGTTTCCCCCCTGTCAACCACATGCACAAGCACGACCTCTTCGATCCCTTTCAGATTTATTACAAGTGATAATGCTTCCATGGCAGGCTCAGAAAAATCAGTAGGCAAAAGCACTTTTGAAAAAATCAGCGGGCAGAATTGTTCAAATTTTTTGGCTCCCAGCCACTCTGCCAATTTATAACGCATGATCAGAACGTGTGTCTTTCCGTAGCGCAGTACGTTCGTGGCGACGCTTCCGAGAAGGATGCCTTCTATGAGACTTTTCCCATGCGCGCCCATTACAACCAAAGTAACTTTTTCTTTATTTACATTTTCCAGAATCGCATTAGAAATATCACCCTCCGTTATCACTTCTATCTTCGTTTTAACTTTCAACCCGACACTCTCTAATCGCTTTTTTTGCTCTTCCAGTCGAATATTGGCACTCTCAATGTAAGATCCCTGAGCTAATCCTCGCCTTGAAAGATGCGCGGCATCAACTACATGCAGAAGTATTACCTCTTTTATACCAGGAATCTCTCCAATGCAGTCAAGGGTTTTCTGCGCATACTCTGAAAAATCCGGAGGAAATAACACTTTTTCGAACATATACCTCCCTATATTTACTTTTCTTTCTTCTAATATTTCAATCTAATGCAGCAAAAAAAAGTGATAAAATACCAAAGCGAGCTTAAGCGGAGCGAGGGTGACAAAGAAAAGCAGAGGAAATAGAGAAAACAGTGATAAAGGAGGAAGAAGGGAAGGTACCGAAGGTAAGTAAAGAAATATAAAGTATGATGACGAGCATTATAATGATAGTAAGCCTTAATACTGATGCCATCGAGTGCTGTATTGATGATAAAGGTGGTCCTAGTCTTTATTTTATTACTGCTCCTAGGACAATTAGCCGCAGCTAAGACTGTAATAAATGTTGAGGTTCTGGAAAATGGAAACGCACTATGGATAGTTGAAAAGCACCAGCCTTTCACTACCCAGTCCGAATTAAATGAATGGGAAATTCTTCTGAAAGACCAAGGTAAGTACAGATACAAAAGGGATATTGCAGAGTTTAGTGACCTAATTAACAAATCTCTTTATTTGGCAGAAAATTATTCCAATCGCTCTATGAGAATTGGAAACTTCAATATTTCCTATGATCTGGCAAAAACACTGCCCAGCGCATATGGCATAACCCGTTTCAGTTTTGAATGGGAGAATTTTTCGCATATTGAAACTTCAAAGATTATAGTTGGAGATGCTTTCACAGAGGGGATAGTGCATTCCTTAGATAACGTGCTTATAATCAAAATACCTGCAGGTTATGATGTAGTGAACATGTCCCCAAGCTATGATAAACGTGATGGGAACAGGTTAATATGGGACGGAAAGCTGTACCGAAGTTTTGGTAAAGGAGAGCCAGCTCTGGTGCTCTCACACACAGCTATCGAGCAGGATACATCTCCTACTATAGTAGTATGGCCTCCTATAATAGGTTCAGTAGTTTTTTTAGTATCTGGTACTTTACTTGTATTTAGGAGAAAGAGGCGCTCTTTAATAGATAAAAGAAGGGATGACACTGTTTTAATGTATGATATTTTGAATGTTCCTTTGCGTACGGATAATGCAGGAATCGATGCTGTTGAAATAGAAAATATTGCATCCAGTACTGCCCAAATAGAAAACATCGGAACTAATGTTATTCAGACAGATACTATTGAGGCTAATGTAGCCGATGATATTGGAATTTGCACTGCCCAGATAGATATTACTGGAACTAATGCACCTCAGACAGATATTGCGGAAGCTAGCATAACTCAAACAGATAGCGCCAGAAATGAAGTATCTCAGATTCGTCCTCCTGACCTGCTGTTTGAGTTTTTAGGGAATGAAGAGCTGATAGAGCAATATCTTATTAAATGTGGCGGACAAGCTTATCAGTCTGATATTGTAAAGGAAAGCGGGCTCACGAAATCCAAGGTAAGTATCATT